>NZ_JBHYGR010000004.1:121749-177865 GCF_042738155.1 Kitasatospora sp. NPDC059088
GATATCCCCTGTTTCACCCCCGGAGTGACCCCAGCGCGAGATACCCTCATGCACCCCAAACTCCCCCCCCCCCCCCCGGGGGGGGCGGCGGCGGGGCGCGCCCCGGGGGGGGGGGGGGCCCCGTCCGGGGCGAGCCCGGCGAACTGACGGTCGGCGGTGTCCCAGACCTCCTCCTCGGTGACCGGGGCCACGAAGCCGACCGCACCGCCGGCGTTGGTCACGTCCGTCCACAGCCGGACCACGGCGGTGCGCAGGTCGGGGTCGGGCTTCGGGTCGAGAGTGAAGGTGAGCGCCATGAATGCGGAGCCTAGCCCTCCGCTCCGACGGGCCGGACGGCCATGGCGGCCCGTACGGCCGGATCAGACGCACGTCTGAACCGGGCGGACGCGTCCTGTTGGACGGACGTCCGATCCAGACGCACGGGCGGGCCGGGCGCATGGGCGGATCAGACGGACGTACCTGTCAGACGGACGTCCGTACCCGGCACCCGCACCGCCGGACGGACGTACGTGCCAGACGTACGTCCGTCCCATCCGCCCGCCCCTCCCCGCGCGCGTCCCCGCGCCCCTCAGGACAGGGCGGGCACCGCCCGGTCGCCCGACCGCCCGGTGCGCAGCGCCAGGCAGAGTCCGACCGCGACCGCGCACAGCGCGCCGGCGCCGTACCAGGTGAGGTCGTAGTTCCCGAGCGCGTCGCGGGCCAGCCCGGCCAGCCCGGCGACGACGGCCGCGCCGATCTGGTGGGCGGCGAGCACCCAGCCGAAGACGATCGGGGCGTCCTCGCCGAACTGCCGACGGCAGAGCGCGACGGTCGGCGGCACGGTCGCCACCCAGTCCAGGCCGTAGAAGACGACGAAGGCGAGGATCGGCGGGTGCAGCGAGCCGGCCAGCAGCTGCGGCAGCAGGAGCAGGGAGACGCCGCGCAGCCCGTAGTAGACGGTGAGCAGCAGCCGGGAGTCGACCCGGTCGGTGAGCCAGCCGCTGAACACGGTGCCGACCACGTCGAACACGCCGATCAGGGCGAGCAGGCTCGCGGCGGTGGTGACGGGCATGCCGTGGTCGTGCGCGGCCGGGATGAAGTGGGTGCCGACCAGGCCGGCGGTGGTGGCGCCGCAGATCGCGAAGGAGCCGGCCAGCAGCCAGAACTGCCGGGTGCGGGCGGCGTCGCGCAGCACCCGCAGCGTGCGGGCCAGGGCGCGGCCGTCCCGGGCCGGCTCGGGCGGGGCCTCGGTGGCGCCGTACGGGAGCAGGCCGAGGTCGGCGGGGCGCTCGCGCATCAGCAGCAGGACGGGCACGGCGACGGCGCTGGCCGCGAGCGAGACCACGACCACGGCCGAGCGCCAGCCGTGCTGTTCGACCAGCCAGGCGCCGACCGGCAGGAAGACCAGGTTGCCGGCCGCCCCGGCGGCGGTGAGCACTCCGGTGACCAGGCCCTGGCGGGCCTGGAACCAGCGGCCGGTGATGGTGGTGGCGAAGGCGCCGGCCATCGAGCCGCTGCCGAGGCCGACCAGGACGCCCCAGCAGAGGATGAGCTGCCAGGGCTGGCGCATCAGCATGGTGAGGCCGGCGCCGACCGAGATGGTGAGCAGCGCGCAGACCACCACCAGGCGCACGCCGAAACGGTCCATCAGGGCGGCGGCGAAGGGGGCGGTGAGGCCGTAGAGGGTGAGGTTGACGGAGGTGGCGCTGGCGATCGTCGCGAGCGACCAGCCGAACTCGTTGTGCAGGGCGTCCATCATCAGGCTGGGCGTGGAGCGGAAGCCGGCCGAGCCGAGCAGGACCAGCAGGGCGACGGCGGCCACCACCCAGGCGTAGTGCACCCGGGGGCGCCGGCCGGGGGCGGGTATCGGGACGGTGGGGGGCGTGGAGGCGGCGAGGGCACTGCGTTCGGTCACGTGGACGAGTCTCCCGGGCGGGCGCCGCCCGGACGAGTGGCCCGAATGACAGCTTTCGCAAGAATCGGGCCACGCCCGGCGCGTACCCTGGCCCGGACCCCGCACCGCCCGCACGCCCGCCCGCCCGCACCGCCCGGCCGCACCGCCCGGCCGCACCCCGGGCGGGCCCCCTGGAAAGGAACGGCATGACGCACCTCGTCGCGGTACTCGCCCTGCGGGGTGTGATCGCCTTCGAACTCGGCATCCCCGCGCGGATCTTCGGCAACGCCAAGGACGGCTCCGGCCGGCCGCTCTACCGGGTGGCCACCTGCACCCTGGACGGCGGACCGGTCGCCACCAGCGCCGACTTCCGGATCTCGGTCGACCACGGGCCCGAACTGCTGGAGCGGGCCGACACGGTGGTGGTCCCGGCCTCCCACGACGCCGCCCCGGACGGCGCGGACGCCGCCTTCACCCCCGAACTGGCCGCCGCCCTGCGGCGGATCCGGCCCGGTGCCCGGCTGATGTCGATCTGCACCGGCTCCTTCCTGCTGGCCGCCGCCGGTCTGCTGGACGGCCGCCCGGCCACCACCCACTGGCGCTACACCGAGCGCTTCGCCCGGGCCTTCCCGAAGGTCCGGCTGGACCCGGACGTGCTCTACACCGACGACGGCGACGTCCTGACCTCCGGCGGGGTGGCCGCCGGGGTGGACCTCTGCCTGCACGTGGTGCGCCGCGACCACGGCAGCGCGGTCGCCAACGCGGTGGCCCGCAACTGCCTGGTGCCGCCCTGGCGCGACGGTGGCCAGAAGCAGTATGTGGAGGCCCCGAGCCCGGTGGAGACCGGGGGCGCCGGCACCGCCGCCGTGCGCGCCTGGGCGCTGGAGCACCTGGACGGGCCGCTGCCGTTGAACCGGCTCGCCGAGCGGGCGGGCATGAGCGTGCGGACCTTCACCCGGCGCTTCCGCGAGGAGACCGGCGCCAGCCCCGGCCAGTGGATCACCACCCAGCGCACCGAGCGGGCCCGGCAGTTGCTGGAGCGCACGGACCTGACGATCGACCAGGTCGCCCGGGAGTCCGGTTTCGGCACCGCCGCCTCACTGCGGTTGCAGCTGCGCGGCCGATTGGACGTGGCCCCGAGCGCCTACCGGCGTACCTTCCGGACCGCCCCGCTCTGAGCAACGGCCGCACCGGGACGGGCGGGTGGAGCCGCCTGGCCGGAATTCGATCGTCCGGAGCGGGCACCACGGACGGCGGCCGGCCGCCTGCGCGCCGAGCGCAGCGTGCCGGGCCGCCGTCCGATCACGGCGCACGGGCCCTGAACCCGCGCCGGGCCCTCCGCACTCGCCGAGGAGCCGTCCGCGACCGGCAGTCCACGATCCCCCCTGCTGACGCGATCCCCCTGGACAGCAGCACCGTGACGGCGGACGGACGTTCCCTCGGCGTCCCCTCGCAACGGGAGCCGCACCCAAGCGTGATCAGTCGGATACGTCACGTCAATGGCTAGTCCGAAATTCGGAATGGTTGCGTCAGCTTTCGGCCGGTGATCGCCTTTCGGCCGGTGAGCGCCGCCGGAGGCCGCCACCGCGCCGGGTCCGCTCAGTTGCCGCGCCGGGTCCGCCCGGTCACTGCGCCAGGGCCGCCCAGTCCACGCCCGCCATCGGATCGACCGGCCGCGCCCCGGCGCCGATCTCGCACCAGACCCGCTTGCCCGAACCGTCCGGGTACCAGCCCCAGCGGTCGCAGAGCAGCTCGACCAGTTCCAGTCCGCGCCCGTTGGTGGCGTCCTCGTCCGCCCCGGCGTGCCGGGGGGCCGGGGCGGCCCGGCTCGCGTCGGCCACCTCCACCCGCAGCGGGCCGGGCGGGACGTCCTGCGCCGGGCCCTCGGCCACCGGCAGGCAGAGTCTCAGCACGGCCGGACAGCCGGTGTGCACCACGGCGTTGGTCACCAGTTCCGAGACCACCAGCACCACCGTCTCGGCCATCGGCGCGTCCGGGTCCACCCCGTGGTTCAGCAGCCGCGAGCGCACCCACCGCCGGGCCCGGCCGACCTCGGCGGGGTCCGCCTGCACCGCAAGCTGTACCTGAAGAACCTGCACCGCTCCACCACCTGCACTCGCAGTTCGGCCAACGTCCCGATCGGGCCGGATCAGCCGGCCGGCGGGGCCCTCGCACTTCGCCCGGTGCCACCCGGGACCACCGGTGCCACCTGGGACCGCCCGGGACCACCGGGGCCACCCGGTGCCCGCTCGGGCACTCGCCGACCCGTCCGCCCGCGCCACTCGCCCGCGTCAACTCGTCGGTCGTACAACGACCGCGACACGAATACGCCTCAGGATGGGTGGGCGGACGGACCGCAGCAAGCGCTTCGGGCATATTCCGGCGATCGGGGGACAGGGCAGTGCATACTGTCCCGCTCACTCTCGCGAGCCTCGCACCGGCACTCGTCCGGCCCGGGCCGACGCCGGTCCCGCGGGGCCTGTTCGGACCCGCCCTGGGCGGGAACCTACCGCCGGACGCCCCCGCCGCCCCGCCCGCCACTCGCGAACCACCCGTACGACATATGTCCAGCGGGTCTCGAACAGCGGCATCGGCATCATCATCGGCGACGGCGACGGCGGCACCGGCACCGGCGGCGGCGGCGACGGCGGCGAACCACGAGACCGGGTTCCGTTCTTGCCCGAATCCCTCCCGCCGCGGACCGGCCAGGGGATACCGTTGGGTAACGCCAGCGAACCGGTCAGGAGGGTGGTTCTCGATGGCCACCCCGGACGGGATCCCGCGCTGGGACGAGCAGTTGCAGCGTCGCCTCGCCCGCGGCGAGGAGACCGCGCTCGGCGAACTGTACGACCGGCTCGCCCCGATGGTGCACGGCCTGGCAGGCCGGATACTCGCCGACCAGGCGGCCGCCGCCCAGCTCACCCGGGAGGTCTTCGCCCACGTCTGGGAGCACCCCGGGGACTTCGACCCCGCCCGGGGCTCGCTGCGCTCCTGGCTCGGCGCGCTCACCCACCGCCGCGCGGTCGAACGGCTGCGGGCGCGCCGCGGCGCCGAGCTGGCGCCGGAGCACGGCGGGGCGGCCGAGCGGGAGATCCGGGCCGTCGCCACCGCCGCGCGCATGCAGTACGTGGTCGACTCCCTGCCCCAACCCCTGCGTGAGACCATCGCGGTGACGTACTACGACGGCCGTACCTACCAGGAGACGGCCCGACTGCTCGGCATCAGCGAGCAGGCCGCCAAGCAGCGGATGCGGCTCGGCCTGGAGCTGCTGGCCACCGAACTGGCCGACGAACGCGCCCGCCAGGAGCACGGGGACGGGAACGGGGGCAGGTGAAGGTGAGCGTGCGAACCGTCGAGAGGTGCGCGGGCGGATGAGCGAGGAGCGGCACGACGCCCTGCGCTCGCTGCTCGGTGCCTGGTCCCTCGGCGCCTGCCCGCCGCGCGAGGCCGCCGAGTTGGAGCAGCACCTGCCGGCCTGCCCGGAGTGCGCCGACGAGGCGGACCGGCTGCGCGAGGCGGCCGGCTGGCTCTCCCTGGACGAGCCGCTGGACCAGCCCGGTTCGCTGCGCCAGCAGGTGCTGGACTGGTGCCTGGCCAGCCGCCCGGCCGAACTGCCCGTCCCCGCCTGGGGGATGCCGTACACCGCGGAGACCGCCAAGCTGGACGCACTCCTGCGCGACCTCGGCCCGGAGGAGTGGCAGGAGGTGGCCGAACTGCCGTGGCACGGCGGCACCGAGCTGCTGCGCCCGGCCGAGGTGCTGGGCCGGCTGACCGCGGCGGACGGCTTCCTGGCGCTCGCCCTCGGCCTGCCCGACCCGGTGCCGGCCGCCGCCGGACCCGGGCCGGTCCCGGGCGCGGAGCGGCGGGTGCCGCCGCAGGAGGCGGGCGTCCCGGCGCCGCGGGTGCCCCCGCAGGGCGGCCGGTACGCGGCGGACGCGGCGCGGACCGCCCGGCTGCTCGCCGACCAGGCCGGGCTGCCGCCCCGGTCGGTGCGCGCCCGGTGGCGGCAGCAGACCCACGACCTGGTGCGCAGCGCCGCGCTGGCGCCGCAGGGCAGCACCCCGGTCGACCTCGGCTTCGCGGTGCTGCCGCTGCGCGACGCCTTCGTGGAGCGCGCCCTGGAGTGCTTCGTGCACGGCGAGGACGTGGCCCGCGCGGTGGCCTACCCGTACGCTCCGCCGGCGCCGCAGCACCTGCGGCAGATGGTGGAGCTGGTGGTCCGGCTGCTGCCGCGGGCGCTGGCGGGGCTGCGCGCGGCGCGGCCCGCGCCCGCCGGGGCGCCGTCCGGGGACGGTCGGACCGTTCGGCGGGTGCGGCTGGTGGTGGACGGTCCGGCGGCCGGCGAGTGGCTGGTGCCGCTGGACGGCGGACCGAGCGGACCGGCCGGTCCCGCCGGATCGACCTGGTCGGCGCGGTCGGCCGGTCCCGCCGCCGGGGAGCCGGTGGCCTCGATGGTGCTGGACGGCCTGGAGCTGTGCCAGTTGGCGGCCGCGCACCGGGACCCGGACCGGCTGCCGGTGGGCGAGCACGGCGACCGGGCCGCGGTGCGCGAGGTGCTGCACGCGCTGCCGCTGCTGGCGAGGCCCTGACCCGCCCCAAGGCGGCTACGCGAAGACGACCGTCCTGGTCCCGTCCAGCAGTACCCGGTGCTCGCTGTGCCACTTGACCGCGCGGGCCAGCGCCTGGCACTCGACGTCCCGGCCGAGCGCGACCAGCTGGTCCGGGCTGATGTCGTGGGTGACCCGGGCCACCTCCTGCTCGATGATCGGGCCCTCGTCGAGGTCGGCGGTGACGTAGTGCGCGGTCGCACCGATCAGCTTCACCCCGCGGGCGTGCGCCTGGTGGTACGGCTTGGCGCCCTTGAAGCTCGGCAGGAAGGAGTGGTGGATGTTGATCACGCGGCCGGACAGCTCGGTGCACAGCCGGTCGGAGAGCACCTGCATGTAGCGGGCCAGCACGACCAGTTCGACGTTCTCCTTCTCGACCAGGTCGAGCAGCTGCCGCTCCGCCTCCTCCTTGGTGTCCCGGGTGACCGGGATGTGGCGGAAGGGGACGCCGTAGCTCTCGGTGAGGTCCTGGAGGTCGGTGTGGTTGGAGACCACCGCGGCGATCTCCACCGGCAGGGCGCCGATCCGGGTGCGGTAGAGCAGGTCGTTCAGGCAGTGCCCGAACTTGCTGACCATGAGGACGATCCGCATCCGCTGCTCGGTCGGGTGGATCTGCCAGTCCATCCCGAAGGAGGCGCCGATCGCGGCGAAGCTGGCCCGCAGCTTGTCGGCGGTGACCGGCTCGGGGGCGGAGAAGTGCACCCGCATGAAGAACAGTCCGGTGTCCCCGTCCCCGAACTGCTGGCTGTCGATGATGTTGCAGCCGGTCATGAAGAGGTAGCTGGAGACAGCGTGGACGATGCCCTGCTTGTCGGGGCAGGACAGCGTGAGGACGTACTGGGCGCTGGCCGGCTGCTGTTCCACTGCGGGTATCCCGTTCTGAACTGGTGACGTGCGTGAATGGTCCAGCGTGTCACATCCTGGACAGCCGCCGCCCCGCTGCCCGTACTGCGGGACGGCACCGGCCGGTGGAACGGCTCAGACCTGGGTGAGGATGCGCAGCACGTCGAGGGACTTGGGCGTCGCGTCCGGGTCGTCCCCGTCCCCGGTGGCGAGGGCGACGTGCGCCTCGCGGGCGGCCCGGACGGTCTCGGGCCAGCCGGGGTGGCCGAGGTAGGCGGAGGCCGGGGCGTCGGCGCCGACCTCGTGCAGCATCTGGACCGCGCGCAGCACCGCGACGTCGACCAGGGCGGCCTCGGCGGAGTCGCGGAAGATGGTGCCCACGTACTTCTCGGCGGACCAGCGGTCCAGCCAGGTGTCCTCGACCAGCCGGTAGACGGCGTCGGTCACATCGCCGTAGCCCTCCCGGCCGGTGAGCCAGGCCTCGTGCTGGAAACCGGGGTCGGACAGCATGTGCAGCGCCGAGCGGAGTCGGGCTCGCCAGCGCCACCAGGGCAGGTCGTTGAGCGGCATGCCGCCCATCGTGCTGGAGCGGTGGCCCGGACGAGAAGGGTTTCGGGTGGACCGGTGCGAAGAATCTGTGCTGGCGGACATGGTGAACGATCGTACGTTCCCCGTCTGTTCGTGCTCCACTCGCGATCTACACGCGTACCGCCCCGGATTTCGGCGTCCGTTGGCCGGGCGTTCACATTTCGTCCCTCTCGGCTTGTGGCTCCGGGGCTTGGCTGTCCCCCGGTGCGCCGGATGGCGCCCCAGAGAGGGAAGACCGATGACCCGCCGAAGGGACTCGTCCCGGGCCCGTCCCACGATCAGCGGACGCCGCCCGCGCCGCCCGATCGCCGCCGCGGTGACCGCCGCGGTGCTGTTCCCCACCCTCTTCTCGGCCTCCGCGTGCGGCGGACCGGCCGGAGCCTCCACCGGCGCCGACGACCTGACCGTGATGACCTGGGCCCCGTCCGGCACCGGTTCCGCGGACCGTCCCGGCATGACCGCGCTCGCCGAGTCGATCGGCCGGGACGTCAACGTCAAGGGCGGTCTGAGCGGCCACCGGCTGCACGTGATCACCTGCAACGAGCACAACACCGCCGACGGCGCCAAGGCCTGCGCCCAGCAGGCGGTGGACGCCAAGGCGGTGGCCGTGCTCGGCTCCTACAGCCAGTGGGGCGACGCCTTCATGCCGATGCTGGAGCGCGCCGGCATCCCGCTGATCGGCGGCTACGGCCTGTCCCAGCCCGAGTTCTCCAGCCCGCTGTCCTACCCGGTGGACGGCGGCATGCCCGCGCTGATCGCGGGCAGCGGCCGGCAGTTGGTCGACGCCGGCTGCAAGGCCGTCTCGCTGATCCGCCCGGACACCCCGGCCGGCGACAACCTGCTCGGCTACCTCGGCAACGCGCTCAAGCCGGCCGGCATCAAACTGCTGGACGTCAAGGCGCCCGAGCAGTCCTCCGACTACAGCCAGGTGGTCCGCAAGGCGATCGGCCGGGACGACCCGGGCAACTGCGTCACCAGCGCCCTGGCCGCCGAGCCGACCAGCAACCTGCTGGACGCCTACCGGCGGCAGAACGTGAAGAACACCCGGATCGCCTCGGTGATCGGCAGCGTCCAGCAGTCGGTGGTCGACTCCACCGGCGGCGACTCCGGCCCGCTGGCCGGCGCGTTCGTCACCAGCTGGTACCCGCCGGAGTCGGCCAAGACCTGGGACGGGCTGCGCGCGGTGGTCCGCTCCCAGGCCACCGACGGGAACGCCATCGACGTCTCCGACCCGGGCGTGCAGACCACCTGGGTCGCCTACGAGGTGTTCCGGGTGGTGGTGGAGAAGCTCGCCGCGGCCGGCAGGCCGATCGAGGCGAAGTCGATCGACGCCCTGCTGGACAGCGGCGAGGGCATCGACGTCGGCCTCACCCCGCCGCTGAACTGGGGCACCACCAACATGCTGCCCAGCACCGAGTCGCCCCGGCTGGTCAACACCTGGGTCACCTACCAGGTGGTCAAGGGCGGCCGGATGACCTTGCAGCAGCCGGGCTTCGTGGACGTCCGCTGGGTCCTCACCGGGGCCCGCAGCCCGTCCTGATCCCTCCTCCCCGCACCGCTCCCCGCACCGCACCGCGTGCGGCACACGGACGGACGGGCCCCGCGCGGGCCCGCCCTCCGGTGTTCCGGGGGTCCCGCTACAGGTCGCCGTCGCCGCGGCTGGGCAGGCCGGTCTGGGTGGCGATCGCGTTCCACAGGGTCGAGGCCTGCTTCTTCGCGGTGGTGGCCGTGCCGCTGGCCTGCACGGCGTTCTTGTAGTGCTGGTTGCCGGTGTCCGGCTTCTTCGGGTCGCAGGAGGACTGGGCGTCGGTCGCCCAGGCCGCGTACTCGTCGTCGGCCTGGGCCGAGGCCGTCCAGGCCGCGTTGAGCTGCTCGACCAGCTGCTGGCCGCCGGGCAGCTTGTCGGTCTTCAACTGGCCGAGCTTGGTCTGCAGCTCGCGCCGCTTGCCGGCCGCGGCGGCCAGCGCCTGCTGCGAGTCGGGCAGCTTGTCGCACTTCTGCACCGAGGCGACCGCCGAGACCACCGCGCTGCGGCTGTCGCTCGCGGTGCCCAGCAGGTCGGACAGCGGCTGCGCCTGCGCCTTGGCCTCCGGGTCGGCGGCGGCGCCGGAGCCGCTCGCGCCGGCCGCGCCGGTGGCGGTGCCCCCGGTGGCCGCGACCGGGGCGGTCTTCTGGCCGCTCTTGGTGGTGTCGTCGCCGCCGCTCATCAGCACGGCGACCAGCACGCCGGCCGCCGCGAAGCCCGCGACCACGCCGCCGATGACCAGCTTGTTGGAGGAGCGTCCACCGCGGCCGCCGCGCCCCGCCTGGGTGGCGTCCTGGTCGGGCCGGTAGCCGTCCGACCCGTAGCCGTCGGTGGCGTAGTTGTCCTGGGCATAGCCGTCCTGGGCGTAGCCGTCCGGCTGGGGGTAGCCCTGCACCGGGTAGCCCGCCTGGTGCTGCTGGTGCTGCGGCAGCTGCGGCTGGGTGGCCTGCGGGTAGCCCTGGTAGCCGGGCGCGGTCTGCGGCGGGACGCCGTAGCCGGGCTGCGGCGCCGGGTAGCCGCCCTGCGGGTCGCCGGCCGGGTACGGCGGCAGGTGCTGGGTCTCGGGGGCCGGCTGGGCCTGCTGCGGGGCGCCGTAACCGGCCTGCGGCGGTGCACCCCAGGCGGGCTGCTGGGGGGGCATCGCCTGGGTCGGCGGCGCCTGCGCGCCCTCGCCGAGGTACTCGGGCTGCCCGGACGGCCGGCCCACCGGCGGCACGGCCGTGGGGCCCTGCTGCTGGCCCGGCTGGCCCTGGGGCTGGCCGGGCTCGGGGCGGAACAGGTCGTCCAGGTTGAAGTCACCCGAGTTGTACGAGCGGCGCTGACTCAACGCGATTCCTCACCTGTGCAGGACCGCGCACTGGCGGCGGACCACATCTCGTCGGTTCTTGGGAGCATCACAGTTCCTTGGACGTCGCGCCCACGCTACCGGTTCGCCTCACCGGGTGACCACGCGGGCGGGACATTCCCACACGCTCCCTGCACAGACGGTGGTCAGGCCGCCTCCGCGTCCGCCCTGGCGTGGAACTCGCGCACCACCCGCTGCTCCCGGTAGGGCTCCAGCCGACGCCGGAACTCGTCCAGGTACTCCACGCCCCGGTTGGAGCGCAGCCCGCTGAGCAGCCGCACCGCCTGGGTGCCCGTCTCGCAGGCGCGTTCCAGGTCGCGCTGCTGGAGCTGGGCGGTGGCGAGCAGCACGAGGTCCACCGCGCGGCGGCGGACCCGGGTCGGCGGGTGCAGGTCGAGCGCCCGGCGGGCGTAGTGCTCGGCCGGCCCGGCCTGTTCGAGGTCCCGGTGGCAGTGGGCGAGTTCGTCGGCGAGGTAGGCGTCGTCGAAGTGGGCGATCCAGTCCGGGTCGTCCTCGGGGCGGCGCTTCTCCATCATCTCCAGGGCCTTCGCCGACACCGCCTCGCAGGAGCGGGCGTCGCCGAGCAGGGCGTGGCCGCGGGCCTCGGCGGCGTAGAACATCGCCATCGCCGTCGGGGTGGCCACCGTACGGGCGCCCTCCTGGGCGGCACGGGCGAGCTGGGCGATCTCCCGCGGGTTGCCGAGGGTGGCCGCCAGGTGGCTCATCGAGGCGGCCAGCACGTAGCCGCCGTAGCCGCGGTCGTCGGCGGCCTGGGCGAGCCGCAGGGCCTGGATGTAGTAGCGCTGGGCGAGCCCGGGCTGCCCGGTGTCCACCGCCATGTAGCCGGCCAGTTCGGTCAACCGGGCCACCGCGGCGAAGAGTTGGCGCCCGGTCTCCTCCCGGTAGGCGCCGCCGAGCAGGCCGGAGACCACCGAGTTGAGGTAGTGCACGACGACCGGGCGCACATGGCCGCTGCCGAAGCGGTGGTCCAGGTCGACCAGCATCGCGGTGGTGGCCTTGATCGCGGACACGTCCGTCGGGCCGACCCGGGGGCCGCCGGTGCGGGCCACCACCGGGTCGGGCGGGGTGATCAGCCAGTCCCGGCTGGGCTCCACCAGCGCGGAGGCGGCGACCGTCGCCCCGGTGAGGAAGTCCCGCCGGCCGACGTCACTGCGCCACAGCTCGCACACCTGCTCCAGGGCCGCGTTCAGGGTCGGCGCGAACTGCAGCCCGATGCCGGAGCTGAGGTTCTTGCCGTCGGCCATGCCGATCTCCTCGACCGACACGCTGCGGCCGAGCTTGCGCCCGAGCGCCTCGGCGATCACGGCCGGCGCCTGACCGCGCGGCTGCTGCCCGCGCAGCCAGCGGGCGACGGAGGTCTTGTCGTAGCGCAGGTCCAGTCCGTGCTCCGCGCCGCACAGGTTGACCCTGCGGGCCAGACCGGCGTTGGAGCAACTGGCCTCCTGGATCAGTTGCTGCAGGCGCTCGTTGGGCTGTCGTGCGACGAGTGGTCTCGCGGCCATTGGGCTTCGCCTCCCCACACCCTCCGGTCCCGGCCGGCGGGCGACGATGTGCTGATCTGTTGCCGACTGTCCGACCGTCCAAGGAATCTGACACCAGGTTAGCGATCAGCAACGTCAGCGGGATACCCACGGTGACGAACCGCACCCCCCGCGCGCCCTGGGGAATGCTTCCGTGCGCCCCCGCTGCGCCTGCCTCCGCCCGCCCCAACTCGCTTGAGTCACCGGTTCGGGTGACATTGCCGGGATGCGGCCGACCGGGGCCCGCCGGGCCGTAACCAGCCTCACGCACGGTAGTTGAGCAGCCCGTGGAAGACATCCCCGACGCCCCCGGCCAGGACAAGAACGCCGGCCTGCCCCCGCTGCTGATCGAAGCCGTCGGCTACGCCGAGAACCGCCACTGGGAGGTGGCCCCCGGCGCCTGGCTGATCGACGGCGACGGGCCCGCCCGCTGCTCCTGCGGCGACCAGCGCTGCCCCCAGCCGGGCGCCCACCCGCTGGACGCGGACTGGGCCCGCAAGGCGAGCGCCGGGCCGGGCGCGGTGCGGCGCTGGTGGACCGAACGGCCCAAGGCCTCGATCCTGCTGCCCACCGGCCGGTCCTTCGACGTCCTGGACGTGCCGGAGACCGCCGGGTGCCTGGCGCTGGCCCGGATGGAGCGGATGGACCTCCAGCTCGGCCCGGTCGTGGTGCTGCCCAGCTCGCCCGGCCGGGTCGGGCGGCGGCTGCACTTCCTGGTGCTGCCCGGCGTCGCGGCCAAGCTGCCGGAGATGCTCCGCAAGCTCGGCTGGCCGCCCGGGCGGCTGGACCTGGTCGCCCGCGGCGAGGGGGACTGGACGGTCGCCCCGCCCTCGCGGATCGGCTCCACCGGTTACGCCCAGTGGGCCCGCTCCCCCTCCGAGTCCAACCGCTGGCTGCCGGACGCCGCCGAGCTGATCAGTCCGCTCGCCTACGCCTGCGGCCGCGAGGCGCCCGCCCAGCAGCTCCAGGCAGCCCAGCCGGCCGGCGTCTGAACGGCCGGCGTCCGAACGGCCGAAGCCTGCCGCCCTGCGCCGATCGGGTGAGGGCGTGCACCGCGCGACACAACGCGCGGGAGTGACGGGCCTTGTCTCCCACCGGAGGCGGGGCCCGTCACACGCATGTGCGGATAAGGCCTCGGTCTACCCGCTGGTCAACCGGGAAAGCCCCTCGTACGAGTGACAGCGCTCAAGGATTGCCATGATCGGCCGAGGGGAGGAATTGCGGTGTGTGGGGTCGCCGGAAGGGTCGCTCGGACGGGGAAGCCGGGCGAGGCGGTGGAGGGGCCGGGAGGGAACGGGAGGGGCAGGAGGGGACCGGGAGGGAGCCGGGGAGGGACGGGAAGGGCCCGCTGCACGGGGAGCAGCGGGCCCCGATCGTCACCCGGGGCTTCCCGACCGTCGCACGGGGCGCGGCGATCGGGCCCGGCCGGGCGGGGTCAGGCCTGGGCGACGAAGACGTGCTGGGCGATGTCCTTGCCCAGCTCCGCCGCGTTGTCCCCGGTGCCGACGAGCACGCCGCCGACGCCGGTGCCGGCCGCCACCTTGATCGTGGAGCCCGGCCGGACGCCGGCCCGGCGCAGGGTGCTCATCAGCTCGCTGTCCGTCTGGATCGGCTCGCCGATCCGGCGGACCACCACGTCCGCGCCGGCCTCGCCCGGCTTGACGGTGTCCAGCGGGACGAGCGCGGCGTCGAAGCCCTCGCCCTCGGCCTTGGTGTCGCCCAGCTCGTCCAGCCCCGGGATCGGGTTGCCGTACGGGGACTGGGTCGGGTGGCCGAGCATGGCGAGCACCTTGCGCTCGACCGTCTCGCTCATCACGTGCTCCCAGCGGCAGGCCTCCTCGTGCACCTGCTCCCACTCCAGGCCGATCACGTCGACGAGCAGGCACTCGGCGATGCGGTGCTTGCGCATCACGCGCACCGCGAGCCGCCGGCCCTCCTCGGTCAGTTCGAGGTGGCGGTCGCCGGCGACCTGGAGCAGCCCGTCGCGCTCCATCCGGCCGACCGTCTGGCTGACCGTGGGACCGCTCTGCTCCAGGCGCTCCGCGATCCGGGCACGCATCGGGACGATGCCCTCTTCCTCCAGCTCCAGGATGGTGCGAAGGTACATCTCAGTGGTGTCGATCAGCCCAGACATCGCCGCTGGCTCCGTTCTTCGGTGTCCTCACCGCCAATTCTGACGTACCGCACCGACAACCGGGCCCGCCCCGGGGTTTCCGGGACCGGTTTTCGTTCCTGTTGACAGCGGTGCCGCCGGGGCGCGACCGTGCTCGCCGTAGCTTTCTCCACTGGCGTCCGGGCCGTCCCGGTCGCCCCACCCGGCCGGCGCCCCCACCGGCAGAGAGCGAAGGCAACCGATGAACGACCTGGTCGGCCGGTACTTCGACGCGGCGATCGCCCACCTGAACCGGGTCCGCGCGGAGGAGTCCGACACCATCGAGGCGGCGGCCGCCCTGCTGGCCGAGGCGATCACCGAGGGCCGCCGGGTGTTCACCTTCGGCGCCGGGCACTCCTCGCTGCCGGCCCAGGACGTGGTCTACCGGGCCGGCGGGCTGGTCCCGATGAACCTGCTGAACGTGCCCGGGATGGCCGGGGTGACGATGATGCCCGCGCCGCTGGCCAGCGCCCTGGAGCGGGTGTCCGGGCTGGCCACCTCGACCCTGGACCTGACCCCGGCGACCAGCGGGGACCTGCTGTTCCTGATCTCGCTCTCCGGCCGCCAGGTGATGCCGGTCGAGCTGGCCCGGTACGCCCGGGACCGCGGCCTGAAGGTGATCGGGGTGACCTCGCTGGCCTACCCCGAGGAGGTGCCCTCGGCGCACCCCTCCGGCACCTACCTCAAGGACCACTGCGACGTGGTGCTGGACAGCAAGGTCGCGGTGGGCGACGGCGAGCTGACCCACCCGGGCGCCGAGACCTCCTTCGGCCCGGTCTCCACCATCGTCACCAGCGCGCTGATGCAGGCCGTGGTCGCCTCCGCGGTCGGCCGGCTGGCCGACCGGGCGGCCGCCGGGGACGCCGCCGCGCCGCCGCTGTTCCGCTCCGGCAACGTCCCGGGGGGCACCGAGTGGAACACCAAGCAGATGGCCGACAACGCCGAGCGCATCCTCTACACCTACTGACGACACCTTGTTGACGGCTCGCAACCGTCCGACCACGGGGCGTACCGGACAATCCACCGGGCCTTCCCGGCCATTGCGCGGCGCCCCCGCCGCGGCCAGGCGTACCGGCGACCCGCCCGGGGCAGGAGAGCGGAGGGACCGGAGCGACGGGTGGGGGCCGAGCATGGCGTCTGGTGCGGGACGGACCGGGTGGGTGCGCGAGCGGGAGCTGCTGCCCGAGTTCTTCTGGGCCGCCGACGCGGCCTCGCTGCGCGGCCAGCGCCGTTCGGTGCTGCTCTCCGCCTGGGAGCTGCTCCTGCTGCTGGTCGCGGCCGCGACCGGCTCGGCCGACGGCGAGCCGTGGGCCTGGGCGGCCGCCGCGGCCTACCTGGGCGCGGTGGCGCTGGCGGTGGTGATCGGTCGGCAGAACCCGCAGGGCCTCTGGTACGAGGGCCGGGCGGCCGCCGAGTCGGTGAAGACGCTGGCCTGGAAGTTCGCCGTCCGGGCGGACGCCTACCAGCCGCCGCCGCACAGCCTGCCGGACGCAGAGGGCCTGTACCGCTTCCAACTCGCCCGGGTGCTGGGCGCGTTCCGGGGCGGCCCGGTGGGGGTGCCGGCGACCGGGGTGGACATCACCCCGGCCATGCGCGACCTGCGCGGGCAGCCGCTGGCGGTGCGCCGCGAGGTGTATCTGAACGAGCGGATCCGGGTGCAGCACGACTGGTACCGCGGCAAGGCCCGCTACTGCGCCCGGGCCGGCTACTGGACGGACGTCCTGGGGGTGCTGCTGCCGGCGCTGGGCCTGGCGCTGGCGGTGCTGCGGGCGCTCGGCGCCTTCACCTACGACGCGCTGGGCACGGTGTCGGCGGTGGCCGCCTCGGTCACCGCCTGGGCGCAGCTGCGCCAGTACCGCCCGCTGGCCGCCGCGTACGGGCTGGCCGCCGAGGAGCTGGAGCTGATCCGCCTCCAACTCGCCCGGCTGGACCTGGAGTCGATGGACGCCGAGGAGATCTGGGCCCGGCTGGCCCGGGACGCCGAGGACGCGGTGTCCCGCGAGCACACCACCTGGCAGGCCCGCCGGGAGGTGCGCACCACCACCGACCGGGAGCACTGAGGAGGAACGCGTGGCGTTACGGATGGTCAAAGCGGCGGACGGTCGCGCCCTCGCCGTGGAGTCCCTCGGCGATCCGCGCGGCCGTCCGGTGTTCCTGCTGCACGGCATGCCGGGCAGCAGGGTCGGGCCGCATCCGCGCAGCACCGTGCTGTACCGGCTGGGGGTGCGGCTGATCTCCTACGACCGGCCGGGCTACGGCGACTCGACCCGGCTGTTCGGCCGCCGGGTGTCGCACGCGGCGGCCGATGTGCGCACCATCGCCGACGAGTTGGGCCTGGGCGACTTCGCCGTGCTGGGCCGCTCCGGCGGCGGCCCGCACGCGCTGGCCTGCGCGGCGATGCTGCCGGGGCGGGTCAGCCGGGTGGCGGTGCTGGTGGGGCTGGCGCCGCGGAACGCGACCGGCCTTGACTGGTACGCGGGGATGACCCCGTCCAACGTCCGGGCCTACCGGGAGGCGGAGCGCGGGCACGGCCGGATCGCCGACGCGATGGAGTTCCGCTCCCGTCAGATCAAGGACGACCCGGTCCGGCTGCTGAACGGGCTGCGCACCGAACTGTCGCCCGCCGACCGGGAGGTGGTGGCGGACAGCGGGCTGCGCCGGATGCTGCAGAGCAACTACCGGGAGGCGTTCCGGCACGGCGCGGACGGCTGGATCGACGACGTGCTGGCCTTCACCGCCGACTGGGGCTTCGACGTCGGGTCGATCGGGGTGCCGACCTGGCTGTGGCACGGCGCGGACGACCAGTTCTCGCCGGTGGACCACTCCCGCTGGCTGGCCGACCACGTCCCCGGCGCCGAGCTCTTCCTGGAGCCCGGCGCCGCGCACTTCGGGGCGTTCCGGGTGATGACCACGGCCCTGGCCTGGGCGGCGGGGTAACCCCGGTCAGCGCTTCACGGGGGTCAGTGGTTCGGAGCCGCCCAGCACCGCGAGGATGTTGTCCACCGCCAGGCCTCCCATCGCCTGCCGGGTCCGTACGGTGGCGCTGCCCAGGTGCGGGACCAGCACCGCGCGCTCCTGGGCGAGCAGCGCGGACGGGACGTCCGGCTCGTGCTCGAAGTTGTCCACGGCGGCGGCGAACAGCGCGCCGGACTCCAGCGCGGCGGCCAGCGCCTCCTCGTCCACCACGCCGGCGGTCATGCTGACCACCACCGCCCCGGGCGGCAGCAGGGCCAGCCGGCGGGCGTCCAGCAGGTGCCGGGTCTCCTCGGTGTACGGGCAGGTGACGACCAGCACGGTGGAGGTGGCGAGCAGTTCCTCCAGCGGCTTCCACTCGGCGCCGTGGGCCTGCTCGGGCGGCAGGGCGCGGCGGTTGTGGTAGCCGACCGGCATGTCGAAGGCGGCGGCCCGGCGGGCCACCGACTGCCCGATCCGGCCCATGCCGAGCACGCCGAGCGGGGTGCCGGCCAGTTCCAGGCCGAGCAGGAAGTTCGGGCTCCAGGTCCACGGCGTGCCGGAGCGCAGCAGCCGCTCGCCCTCGCCGAGCCGGCGGACGGCGGCCAGCAGCAGCGCCCAGGCGGTCTCGGCGGTGGCGTTGGTGAGCACACCGGGGGTGTTGGTGACGACGACGCCGCGTTCGGCGCAGGCCGCCAGGTCGATGTTGTGGTAGCCGACGGCGTGGTTGGCGACGATCTCCAGCTGGGGGCCGGCGGCGTCCAGGAACTCGGCGTCCACCCGGTTGTTGAGGGTGGTGAGCACGGCCCGGCGGCCGCGGACGGCGGCGAGCAGTTCGGCCCGGTCCAGCTCCTCGTCGGTCTCGCGCACGGTGACGGCGTACCGGTCGGTGAGCCGTTCCAGGACGCCGGGCGCGGGGTGCCGGGTGACCAGGACCGGGGGCGGAGTATCCATGGTTGCGCACGATACCCCGCCCCGGTGACTACACCGGCTGCGGCTCCAGGTCGCGGTTGATCCGCTTCCAGCCGCGGGCGGAGACGGTGTTGGGGTGCTCCTCGCCGAACTGCCGGATCAGTTCGGAGATCGCCCGGGCGCGCAGTTCGGCGGCCTGGGTGTGCCGGCCGGCCGAGCGCAGGGTGATCGCCAGGTTGGCCTCGCAGGCGACGGCGTCCGGGTGCTGCGGCGAGTACCGCCCGCACAGGCCCGAGTAGGCGGCCCGGCCGAGCGCCTCGGCGAGGTCGGTCTGCCCGTCGTCGCCGTAGGCGTTGGCCAGGTTGATCACCGCGTTGAGGGTGTACGGGTGCTCGGCGCCGACCGAGCGGGTCAGTCCGTCGACGGTGAGCCGGCCGCGCTCGATGGCGCCCTGGACGTCGCCGCTGCCGCGCAGGTAGATGCCCAGGTTGTTGGCGCAGGCCAGGGTGAACGGGTGCTCGTCGCCGAACAGCCGCCGGTGGCCCTCGAAGACGGTGGAGCAGAGGTCGCGGGCGGCCTCCTTGTCGCCGGAGGCGCTGTGGTCGGCCGCCAGGTTGAGCGCGCAGGCGAGCGCGTCGGGGGCGTCGGCGCCGTAGCGCTCCAGGTAGCGCTCGTAGGTCTCCTTGGTGATCCGGCGGGCCTCGGCGAGCTGGCCGATCCGGCGCAGGGAGACGGCCAGCGACTTGGCGTTGCGCAGGTTCTCCGGGAGGTCCGGGTCGAGGACGTCGCCGAGGTCGGAGGTGACCTCCTGGAGGAGGTCCACCGAGCCGCGGTAGTCGCCGAGTTCGCGCAGGTCGCGGGCCAGGTTGGACTTGGTGGAGAGGGTGTAGGGGTGCTTGGGGCCGAGGACGGCGGTGCGCCGGTCGAGGGTCTCCTGGTCGAGTTCGCGGGCGGCCTCGCTGTTGCCGACCAGCCGGAAGTCGATGGCGAGGTTGTTGGCCATCGACAGGGTGCGCGGGTTGTCGTCGCCGAACAGTTCGCGGAACTGCTCCAGGATCTCCTGGTCGAGGTCGAGCGCGGCCTGGAAGCGGCCGAGCGCCCGCCGGTCGGCGCCGAGCGAGCCGGCCGTCATCAGGGTGTACGGGTGGTGTTCGCCGAGGAGCACCCGCTGGCGCTCCAGGGTGGCCTCGTCCAGGGCCAGGGCCTCGGCGTAGTTGCCCTGGGAGCGCAGCACGTTGGCGAGTTGGAAGCGCAGCAGCAGGGTCTGCCGGTCGTCCTCGCCGAGCTTGCTGGTCCACTCGGCGTCGAGGGCGTGGCCGAGGTCGCGGGCGCGGTCGAGTTCGCCGCGCTTCCACAGGTAGCGGACCCGGTCGATGAGCAGCTGGCGGGTGTCGGCCTCGTCGCAGTTGTGCGCCTTGGAGGGCGACAGGTGCGGCCAGATCTCGTCGAAGGCGGGCCAGTTGGCCGGGTCGTCGGTGTCGCCGAGGACGGGCCGGGCGCCGGTGAGGATGCGGTGCACCTCGTGGACGGCGATCTCCTGCTCGTCGTCGGTCATCCCGGCCCGGATCACCGCCTGGACGAGGCGGTGCACCTGGAAGCTGTTGCTGCCGGCGTCGACCTTGGCCAGCGCGTACCGGCCGATCGCCTGGATGACCTTGCCGAGCATGAACTTGTCGCTGAGGTCGGCGTCGTACTTCACCAGCGCCCGGATCATCTGGTCGCTGTAGAACAGGTTCATCGAGATCGGCTCGGGCGCGAAGAAGGCGCACAGCTGGAGCAGCCGGACGGCGGCCGGGGACTGCTGGCGCAGCCGGCCGATGGAGACGTTCCAGGTCGCGGCGACCGGGGTGGGGTAGTCGGTGGGGTGGTCGACGGCGAGGGCGCGGGCGGCCTCGGCGTGCAGCTGGGCGACGTAGGTCTCCACCGGGGTGCCGGTGGTGTCCAGCCAGGCGGCGGCCACCTCGACGGCCAGCGGCAGGTCGCCGACGGCCTCGGCGACCCGGTCGGCGTCCGCGCGGGAGAGGCTGCGGGCGCGCCGGCACAGGTGCTCGACGCTCTCGCCGCGGGTGAAGACGTCGACCTCCAGCGCCTCGGCGTGCCCGGTCCAGGCCTGGTTGCGGGAGGTGACCAGGATGTGGCCGGAGCCGCCGGGGAAGAACCGGCGGATCTCGGAGGGCTCGTCGGCGTTGTCGAAGATCAGCAGCCAGCGCGAGGTGGGCACGCCGCGGCGCAGCGCCTCCCGGGCGGCCTCGGCGGCCTCGGTGACGGAGTCGCCGACCCGCAGGCCGAGGCGGCGGGCGAGTTCGGCGAGGGCCGGGGCGACCAGTTCGGTCTGCTCGGCGTCGATCCACCAGACCAGGTCGTAGTCGGACATGAAGCGGTGGGCGTACTCCAGCGCGACCTGGGTCTTGCCGACGCCGCCGAGCCCGTACAGGGTCTGCGGGGTGGGCAGCACGGCCGCCATGCCGCCGCGCAGCTGGTTGCGCAGCTGCTCCAGGACGGCGGCGCGGCCGGTGAAGGAGGGGTTGCGCGGCGGGACGTCCCACACCGAGGGCTTGCTGCCGGGGAAGCGCGGGCCGCCGGCCGGGGCGTCGCCGAGCACGGCGTCGCCGCGGCCGAGGGCGCGCAGCAGGCTCTGGATGGACTGGTTCTCGTCGCGGCCGACCAGGTCGACCGGGTTGCGGTTGCTGAACGGCGCGGTGAGCCGGACGTCGCCGACGCGCACCGGCAGCAGCTGGCGCCGGGTGCCGGAGGGGTCGGAGTTGACCACCGACTCCCACAGCGCCCGGGCCTGCGGGGAGCGCTGGTAGGCGGGCGAGAGGACGGCGACCGTGCGGTAGGCGGAGTCGATGCCGCGCTCGGTCTCCTCGCGCGGGTCGGTGCCGGCGCTGAGGTCGCGCGGCAGCACCCGGAAGCCGGCCCTGGTCAGCACGGACTCGATCCAGTCCGCCCACATCCGGTCCTCGGGCACGTAGGACAGGTAGAGGTCGGCGGGCACGGACGGGCGGCGGCGGGTGAAGGCGTCCACGTAGCGCAGCCGCACCTCCTCGTCCATCGGCGGCAGGCCGGCGGCCCGGCCCTCGGTGATCATCGAGGTGAGGCGCTCGCAGGCGGCCAGCATCGAGGTGGGGGTGCCGGTCTGGTCGCCGAAGGTGGCGAGGATCTCCTCGTAGGCGTAGAACGGCCGGTACGGGATCTCCACCGAGCCCCAGTAGCCGGCGAGTTCCTCGCTGCCCAGGCCGGCGGGCAGGCCGTCGAAGCGGACCCGGGCCAGGGCGCGGCCGGCGTCGGCCTTCTCCTTCTCGCCCTCGTCGATGCGCATCGGGACGGGCAGGATGCGGATGCCGCGGTCGCGGTAGCGGTCGTGGATGTGCTGGGCGATCCGGGAGGCGCCGTCGATGGACTGGTCGCTGAGGGTGAAGCAGACCACCAGGTCGTCGGGCATCTGCACGGTGCAGATCTCGGCGATGTCGGACAGGCCGGTGCGGGAGTCGATCAGCACGTAGTCGTAGCGCTTGGCCATGTCGGCCTTGAGCGCGTCGAAGAACTGCCCGCCGTCGAAGCGGTCGTAGAAGATGTCCCAGTCGAGGTGGGTGACGGCCTCGGAGTAGTCCCGGTTGAACTGGCCGGCGGAGAGGAAGTCCAGGCTGCCGCCGGCCGGGAAGTGCGGCCAGGAGAGCGAGAGGGCGTGCGGGTGCACCCGGGCGAAGTCCAGGTGCCAGCCCTCGGCGTGCTCGACCGGGCGCAGCGCCTCCTCGCGGTACTCGGCGATCAGGTCCATCATCCCGGTGGTGCCGGCCAGCGAAGCCGGGTCCAGGAAGGGGTGGAAGAACTTGGCGAGGCCGGGCGCCTCCAGGTCCCAGTCGACGGTGAGCACCCGGAAGCCGTTGGCGGCGAGGATCCACGCGGTGTTGGCGAGGGCCATGGTGCGGCCGGTGCCGCCCTTGTAGGAGTAGAAGGTGATGATCCGGCCCTGGCGGTCCTGCTCGGCGGCCCGCCGGGCGGCCTCGCGGGTGGCGGCCAGTTCGGCGGCGCCGAGGCGCAGGTTCCTGGTGGTGTTGTCACTCATCGGTGCGGTCCTCCCAAGGGCGCCATCCCAGCATCGGGGTCATCGCCGTCGTCACGGTCGTTGCGGTAGGGGCGATCGTTGTCACGGGCGGTGCGGTCGTCACGGGTGGTGCGGGTGGTGCGGGTGATACGGGTGGTGCGGTCCTCGGGGGCGGCGCGGGGGTCGGGGACGGTCCGGGGGTCGGGGGCGGTCCGGGCGTCGGGGGCGGCGTAGTCCGCGCGGGAGAGTCGGACGGTGCGTTCCTCGTCGGCGCCGTAGCCGTCCCGCGCGCCGTAGTCGTCCCGCGCGGCGCGGCCGTCCCGGCCGGGGCTGTCGTCCCGGCCAGGGCTGTCGTCGCGGTCGTCCCGGTCGGGGTCGTGGTCGCGGTCGAAGGGGTCCGGCCCGAAGGGTTCGGTGCGGTGCCCGCCGAAGCCGTCCGGCCCGTAGCCGCCGGGGCCGCGGCGGAAGGCCTCGCGCAGGCTCGGCCGGGGCGCCGGGGGCTCCTCCGGTTCGGCCCTGGTCCGGCTCTCGAAGGCGTACTTGGCCTTCATCGCGGCGCGGGGCAGCGCGTCGTCGAAGTCCTCCAGGCTGTTCAGCCCGGTCGGGCCGGTGACGCCGAGGAAGCTCGGGCGCCCGGCCCGCCGGGTCTTGCGCAGCGTCTGGTCGCTCAGCCCGCTGAACTCGCCGTCCCGTTCGAGGCACTCCCGGTCCTCGGTGTTCCACGGTTCCAGGACGCTGACCCAGGTGGCGTCGGAGCGGTCGAAGCGGCGGACCAGCTCCCGGCGGCGCGGGTCGCGCAGCGCCCACCGGTCCAGCAGCAGCAGTCCGGGGGCCTCGGCGTTGCCCTCGATGATGGACTCCACCTCGTCGTCGAACTCGTGCACGGTCGGCTGGAACCCCAACTGCCGTGCCAGCCGTACGGCGTGCTGCGCGATGGGCGAGCCGGCCGGCCGGTACGGGTGCCAGTCGGTGCGCCGGGCGCCGTAGAAGTCGGGGTTGCGGTCCTGCGGCAACTCGCCCTGGTGGTAGGTGAGTACGGAGATCCGCAGCTGCTTGGTCGGGGCGGACACGTTGAACGCGCTGGGCAGCCCGTTGAACTCCAGCCGCCGCCCGACCGGGATCACCGTCTCCTCCGCCACCTGGACGATCCGCGCGGCCAGCCGGTGCACGGCCAGTTCGTAGGCGGCCCGGAAGTAGCTGAGCTTCATCAGCGCGTACAGGCCCTCGGTGGCGTAGTCGGGCCCGAACCCCGCGTGGTTGAACTGGAGTTCGCCGGCCACCTGGGGCAGCCGGTAGCGGCTCATCGGCGCCCACAGCACCGGGACGATGCCACTGGTGCGCTCCACCTCCATGGTCGCCGGGTAGACCGGGCGGCGGGTGAAGGCGTGCCACTCCTGGCCGCACGGAACGCTGTTGAAGTACCGGGGTGAGTACAGCGGCACGAAGACCCGGCAGGTCGCCAGCTCCTCGGACAGCCGCTCGGCCCACAACTCGCCCTGGTGCATGGACTCGTCCATGAATCCGACCGGCACCCCGGCCGGGACGGTGGTCAGTTGGAGCACCGCCTCGCAGAGGTCCCGGTACAGCTGGCGCACCCAGTGGTTCGGGTCGCCGGCGCCCCGCGCACCGGACTTCGGCGTGTGCGCGTAGGAGAGGAAGAAGTACGGCCGGGCTTCGTCCTCGTCCCAGCCCCGGTCAGTCACACGTGCCTCCCCCGGGCCCGTCGGCAACCTGGCTCCCGCAGCCCCCGTGCGGCGGGGTCTCAGTGTAGGAACGACTGACACCCCAATGGAATAGCACAGCGACCCGCACGAATTGACATGACCGAAACGGTGCCGCTGCCCTCTTGCGTGGAGCAGTACCCTCGTTGCGGCTGTGGTGAACGATCAGGAGGAGCACGCATGGACCAGCTCAACTGGCAGCGGTCGAGTTTCAGCGCCGGGGAGGCCAGGTACCTGGAGATCGCCTCCGCCGGGGAGCTCGTCTACATCCGCGAGTCCGACCGCCCCGACCTGGTCGTCACCACCACCCGGGTCAAGCTCAACGCCTGGATCCTGGGCGCCAAGGACGGCGAGTTCGACCACTTCGTCGGGCTCTGAGCGGCTCCGGGCGGCTACGGGCGGCTCTGAGCGACTACGGGCGACTCCGGGCGGCCCTGGGCCCTCACCTCCCGGAATCGGCGCTCCCGTAGCGGACGGCCAGCGCCCGGACCGTCCCCGCGATCCGCTCGCGCAGTTCGGCCGGTTCCAGCACCTCGATGTCGGCGCCCAGCCGCAGGAACTCCCCGTGCGCGTGGTCGACCGACTCGATCGGCACCCGGGCCTGCGTCCAGCCGCCCTCCCCCGGCGGCACGCCGAGCCGCCGGGCACCCTCCGGGGTCAACCGCACCAGCGCCTCCCCGGTGTGCAGCCGGGCCCGGAAGTCCGCCAGGTGGGCCTGCCAGTACGCCGGCAGGTCGAAGCCCTCCGGCACGGAGAACTCCTCCGGCAGCGGCCGCAGTTCGATGACCTGGTCGACCCGGTAGGTCCGCGTCCCGGACGGCCCGCCGGCCACCAGGTACCAGCGGCCCGCCTTGAGCACCAGCCCGTACGGCTCCACCCGCCGCTCGATCTCCTCCGGCGCCCGCCACCGCCGGTACCGCAGCACCACCGCCCGGCGCGCCCACACCGCCGCGGCGACGGCCGCCAGGTGCGGGGTCTCGTCCGCGCGGCCGTACCAGCCGGGGGCGTCCAGCAGGAAGCGCTCCTGGATCCGCCCGGCGTGCTCGCGCAGCTCCGCGGGCAGCGCGGCCCGCAGCTTGAGCTGGGCGGTGGCGAGGGCCCCGCCGAGGCCGAGGTCGGCGGCGGTGCCCGGGAGCGCGGCGAGGAACGCGGCCTGGGCCTCCTCGGCGGTCAGCCCGGTGAGGCGGGTCCGGTAGCCGTCGACCAGCCGGTAGCCGCCCTCGTGCCCGGCCTCGCCGTACAGCGGGATCCCGGCGGCGGCCAGCGCCTCCACGTCCCGGTAGACCGTCCGGACGGACACCTCCAGCTCCTGCGCCAACTCCCGGGCGGTCATCCGGCCCCGGTTCTGGAGCAGCAGGAGCAGGGTGACCAGTCGGCTCGCGCGCATACCCAGCAGTATCCACTGACAGTGGATGTCAGTGGACCGCTCCTAGCCTGCGGCACATGAACGGCACGAACGACTTCGACTTCCTGCACGGCACCTGGCAGGTGGCCAACCGCCGCCTCACCGCCCCGCTCAGCGGTGGCGACAGCGACATCGGCAGCGACATCGGCTGGGAGGAGTTCCCCGGCGAGTCCGTGGTCCGGCCACTGTTCGGGGGCGCGGGCAACATCGACGAGATCGCCTTCCCCACCCTCGGCCGCCGGGGCGCCACCCTGCGCCTGTACGACCGGGAGGCGCGGCAGTGGTCGATCTTCTGGTCCGACAGCCGCACCGGCCGGCTCGACCCGCCGGTGACCGGCGGCTTCACGGGCGACCGCGGCGACTTCCACGGCGACGACACCTACGGCGGCCGCCCGATCCGGGTGCACTTCACCTGGTACCGCCTCGGCCCGGACGCCGCCCGCTGGGAGCAGGAGTTCTCCGCCGACGGCGGCCGCAGCTGGGAGCTCAACTGGACGATGGACTTCACCCGTACCGGCGGGGCGTTCAAGGGGCTCGCCGCATGAGCCTCGTCGTCGAACTGCGCCGGTACACCCTGCACCCCGGCGCCCGGGACACCCTGATCGAGCTCTTCGAGCGGGAGTTCGTGACCGGGCAGGAGGCCGTCGGCATCACCCTCGGCGGCCGCTTCCGCGACCTGGACCACCCGGACCGCTTCGTCTGGCTGCGCGCCTTCCCCGACATGGCCGCGCGCCGCCGGGCCCTGGAGGCCTTCTACTTCGGCCCGGTCTGGCGGGCCCACCGCGACGCGGCCAACGCGACGATGGTCGACAGCGACGACGTCCTGCTGCTGCGCGGCCCGGGGTTCCTGCCGCCGCCCGGCGCCCGCGAGGTGCTCGCCACCGTCTGCCACCCCGACCCGGCCGCCTTCGAGGTCTTCGACGCGTACGCCGCTCGGCACCTCGCCCCGGAACACGCCCTGCACCGCACCGAACACGCCGAGAACGACTTCCCCGCCCTCCCCGTCCGCACCGGCGAGGACGTCCGGGTCTGGTTCGGCCCGGCGGCGGAGCCGCCCCCCTGGCCCCACCACCACCTCCGTCTGGCCCCGGTGACCGGCTAGCAGCTGACCGCTGGCGGCTGCACGCAGGAAGTCGGCCCGTCCGACTTCCTGCGCCGGCCGGTGGGCCGCCGGATATCCGGTGGCACACTCGTTCGCGGGCGGACAGGATCGCGCCATGCATGTATTCCTTGAGACCGAACGGCTCGTCCTGCGCCCGTTCACCGAAGCCGACGCCGACCACCTCCTCGCGCTGGACAACGACCCCGAGGTCATGCGCTTCATCAACGGCGGCGAGCCGACCCGCCGGGAGACGGTCGAGGCGAAGGTCCTCCCCCGGCTCCTCCACGACCACCCGTGCTCCGGCACCCGCGGCTTCTGGGCCGCCGAGGAGAAGGCCACCGGCACCTTCCTCGGCTGGTTCGAGTTCCGCCCGCTCGACGACCACGACCCCGCCGTCGTCGAGCTCGGCTACCGGCTCAACCAGGCCTCCTGGGGCAAGGGTTACGCCACCGAGGGCTCACGGGCGCTGATCGACAAGGGCTTCACCGAGCTCGGCGTGGAGCGGGTCACCGCGAACACCATGACGGTCAACTCCCGCTCCCGGCGCGTGATGGAGAAGTCCGGCCTGACGTTCCTGCGGAACTTCACCGGCGACTGGCCGGACGCGATCCCCGGCTCCGAGCACGGCGAGGTCGAGTACGAGCTCACTCGCGCCGAGTGGCAGCGGCGCCGCTGACGACTCCCCCGGGGCCCTCCCGCCCGCAGCCCGCGTGGAACACCGTGCCATGCTTCCCCGGCACTGACGATCATGCCCACCACCGCCTCGGCGGAGAGGAACACCATGCGTTTCCCCTGTCGCCGACGGCCGGTCGGGCGGTCGGCACGACTGCTCGACCTCGCGGGTGTCGACCCGCGTTCGGTGGACGCCGACCAGGACCTGGACGTCTGCCGGCAGGTCGCCTTCCGGGTCGCCCGGCGGGATCACGGCGGGACGGCCGAGGTCCTGGCGCTGATCGAGGAGCTGCTGGCGGACGAGGCCGAGTACGCGTTCGCCGTCACCTTCCTGGAGAATCTCCAGAACCTCGCCTCCCACAGCCTGGACGTGTTCCGCTCTCCTGCGGAGACCCGGCTCCTGCTCGGCCCCCGGGCCGCGGTCTGCTGGGACACCGTGGCCGCCTTCTGGGCCGAGGTCGCCGAGTGGCGGGCCGCCAACGGCAAGCCGTTGGAGCCCTCGGCGGCGATGCTCGGCGCGGAGAACGAGCAACTGCGGCTGCTCCTGTGGACCTCGAACCGGACCCTCCCCGGCGGGGAGAAGCTCGGGATCGCGGACGTCGTCCGCTTCGAGAAGGCCGTCGGGTCGTCCCTCCCCGGGTACAGCCACATCGCGGTGGCCCTGAACCTCGCCGGGCGGGTCGGCCCCTGATCGCCGCTGTGCGCGGGAAGTCGGCCGGTCCGACTTCCCGTGCACAGCGGTCCGGCTCACGGGCCGACGAGCTCCGCGAGCTCGTCGGCCGACTCGGGGGTCAGCCGGTAGAAGCCCTGGAGGCTGACGGAGCGTTCGAGGCGCCCGTCCACCAAGTACTTCAACCCCCGCACCTTTCCCCGCTGGTTGCGCCAGGTGAGCTGCCCGAGGAGTTCCCCCGGTATCCGCTGGTCGAAGCGCACGGGCGTCCCGTCCACGTGGACGGCCTCGGCCCCGCAGCCGCCCGCACCGAGCATCCACCAGGCGTCGTGCCCCGGGAAGGCCGGGTCCTGCCAGGTCGCTCGGGCGGCGCCGCAGCACTCGCCGCGCTCCCGGTCGACGATCCGCATCCGGCTGACGACGAACACCTCGCACCGGTTGACGTGCAGCGCGTACACCTCGTCCCCGGCCTTGGCCGTCGACCAGGCGGGCAGCGACTGGTGCACCCCGCTGTAGGCGACGGGCGGCCGCTCACCCACCCGGCCCCCCTTGCGGAGGGAACGGCAGGTGTCGTGGGTCCACAGGACGGTGAAGGCATCGGGCATGGCGTCGATCCTAGGAACGGGGTCGGACAGTCCGACCCCCCTGCGCTCAGTGGTGCCAGGCCTGCCCGCCCGTGTTGTGGACGAACCGCTGCAGGACTTTCAGCGTGGTCAGGTACTCCTCGTCGGAGATGTCCGCGTGGCGCTCGGCCCACAGCTCGTCCTGGAGAGCGGCGAGCCGGTCGAAGAACTCCCGCCCCTCGGTGGTCAGTACGAGCCGGCCCCCGGCGGACTCGGCGACCCAGCCGCGCTCGACGGTCGCGTCGATCTCGGCACCGAGAGCGTCCTGTCCGGTGTCGAGGTAGTCGCGCAGCACGGCGGAGACCTCGTCGCGGGTCCTCGGCTCCTCGGCCCGGGCGAGCTGGGCGAGCACCCACCACTGCGGCTGCGTGGTGCCGAACTCGGCCAGCGCCCCACGGGTGCGGTTGACGACGGCCTTGTACGCGGCCCAGCTCCAGTAGCCGATGGGCTGCTTGATCAATTCGGCATCGCTGTGCGAGTACTCCACGGCCGATCCCTCCCCTTCGCGTCGATCACTTCGGCAGGACCGACGCTAGGAGGTGAAGCCGACTTGAGGTCAAGCTCCTTTCCGGCGGTAGCAAACTTGGCACTCAGCTCCGGTGTCGCTTGAACTCGCGCAGCAGCGCCAGGAGGTTGATCACGGTACTGGCGGGAACGTTGCCCAGGTCGACGAGCACCCGGCCGTTCAGGACGGTCTCGCCCGGCTTGGCGGACGGCCAGAGGATGCCGAACTCGCGCCCCTCGGTCCGGAGTTCCACGATGAGTTCGGTGAGCTGCGGGCCGGTGAGGTGGTGGATCGCCGGATCGGCCGGATGGATGGGGTGGAGGGCGTTCACGCGGCACCACCGTCCTGCGACAGCTCGAACCAGACCCGCTTGCCCGTCTTCTGCGGCTCGGCGCCCCACCGGTGAGTGAGGCCTTCCACCAGCTGCAATCCACGGCCGGACTCGGAGAGTTCGGTGGGCTTGCGGCGGGCGGGGAGGAGGGGGCTGAGGTCGGCCACGTCGACCCGGAGGGTGCGGGACTCGACGGAGATGACGACGGCCGGCGAGGGGGTCCGGCCGTGCCTCCAGGCGTTCACGATCAGTTCGGCGAGGGCGACTTCGGCGTCCGCGATCGCCGAGAGGTCGTACCCGGCGCGCGCCATGGCCTCGCGCAACAGCTCGCGGGACACGAGGAGGGAGGGGGAGTTGAGGTTGGGGTCACACATGGGGAGTCTCCCAAACACTACTGACGAACCGTCTGATCGACGGCATGCTTTGAACTGTAGGTGAATCTGCCTCAACTCTGCAACACACTCCGCACATGCCTCTACACTTTCCGTAGCCACATGTTGCGGGAAGGACATGCTCATGGGATTCAGGACTGGCATCAGCGAGCGCCAACGTCGCTTCGGCGAGGAACTTCGCCGACTTCGAGACGCCGCAGGCCTCTCAGCCTTGGAGATCGGCGAGGCCTTGGGAGTGAAAGGTCCGAACATCAGCCACACCGAGGCCGGCAGGCTCGGCCTCAACACTGAACGTTTGAAAGCCTGGTTCGACATCTGCAAGGTCACAGACCCCGAGTACCGGGCTGGCCTCATCGCCATGAGCGAGAGCTCGGGCAAGGGCTGGTGGACCGAGTTCAAGCACCACACGACGCGCAGTGCGCTCGACCTGGCCGAAGCGGAGAGCTGCGCAACGGCCTTGGATACCTACGAATCCCTTCTGATCCCCGGGCTCTTGCAGACCAAGGCCTACAGCGAGGTCATCCAGGGGTACAACGAGAAGATGGTCGAGTTCCGCGGCGAGCGCAGCAGGGTACTCACGGGCAAGAACGCGCCCCCGTACCGCGCCGTGATTCACGAGGCAGCCCTGCACATGATGTACGGAGGGGCAGCTGTCATGCGGGACCAGCTGAACCATCTGATCGAGATGAGCAGACTGCCGAACGTGACGATCCAGATCCTCCCGTTCGACTGCACCACGTACGCTTCGAACGACAGCTCCTTCCTCCTCATCCGAGGAGCACACTCCCGCCTCGACACCGTTCTACTCGACCACCCGCACGGCGGCGACTTCATCGGTGACCCTGAGATCGTGACAACATTTGATCGGAAGTTCGACCGGCTCAGGGGCTTGGCACTACCACCCCTGTCAGCGGCAACATCCGAGTCATCGCCAGCTCAGCGGGACTCGCTGGGTTTGCTCCAGCACGTCCGCTACAAGGTCCAGGGAAGATAGCCATGCACCAGCTCAACTGGCAGAAGTCCAGCTACAGCAACGACCAGACCAACTGCGTCGAGATCGCTTCTGCCGGCGAGCTGGTCTACCTCCGCGAATCGGACGACCCCAGCATCGTCGTCACCACCACCCGCACCAAGCTCAACGCCTGGATCCAGGGCGCCAAGGCCGGCGAGTTCGACCACTTCACCGTCTAACTAAGCCCAGGCTCGGGGCTCAGCAGCCGCCGCAGGGCGGTCGGCGTGTGGCCGAGGTGCTGGCGCACGGTGCGGGTGAGGTGGGCCTGGTCGGCATAACCAAGCTCGGCGGCGAGGGTGCTGATGCTGGTCTCGCCGGCCTCCAGGCGGTCGAGGGCTTGGCCGATGCGGACGCGGTGGCGGTAGTGGGTCACCGAGACGCCGAGGTGGCGCGGGAAGGCCCGGCTCAGGCGGTAGGGGGATACTCCGAGCGACTCGGCCAGTCCGAACAGCGTCCCCGCGGCCGGGTCCGCTTCGGTGATCGCCTCGCGGGCGGCCGCGACGAGGCTCCGGTCGCGCTCGGCTGCCGCGTCGCCCACCAAGGTCCGCCCGGCGACGGTGCGGCCGATGGCCGTCGACAGCAGCCCCAGCAGCTCCTCGGCGAGCGCGTAGTCGATGTCCTCCGACCGACCGGCAGCGAGCAGGCGCCGGTGGGCCAGGTCGAGCTTCGGGTCCGTATAGAGCGTCTGTGCGGTCGGTTCCGCCCCGTCCCCGGCCAGGGAGCGCCACAGGTGCGGCGCCACGCTGATCGACGTGCAGGTGTCGCCCCCGGCGGGGTGGGCGAAGCTCTCCTCCTCGCCCGGGACGCCCACGTAGCCGAGGACCGTGTCGATGTCGGCGGGCGCGCCGCCGGCCGTTCTGCGGAACCTTCCACGGCGTACCAGCACCACCCGGTAGTCGGCCCGTACCTCCGGCGCGGACCAGCGGGTGTGGTCGGACCGGCAGGACACCGCGCTGATGGCGAAGCCGGGGCGGGTGGCGACAGGGTCGGCGGTGAGCACCCTTCGAACGCTACGCACCGGGTCTGACAGCCGCGCAAGGATGTTCAAGACCGGGGCGGGGCTGCTGGGCGAGGCTCCTCATCGAAGCCCGTAAGGCTTCCGGTCGTTCACGATTCTGGAGTCCGCACATGCCCGTTCTCGCACAGCTCACCACCGTGGTCGTCGACTGCGCCGACCCGGTGGCGCTCGCCGCCTTCTACCAGCACGCCACCGACTGGGAACTCACCTACAGCGACCAGGACTTCGCCTCCATCGGCGCGGGCAGCACAGGGTCCGGCCTGGCCTTCGTCCGCGTCGAGGGCTACCAGGCGCCGCAGTGGCCCGAGGGGAGCAAGCACCTGCACCTCGACTTCGCCGTCGCCGACCTGGAGGGCGCGGTCGAGGCGCTGCTGGCCCTCGGCGCGTCCCGGCCGGAGTTCCAGCCGGGCGAGGGCCGGTGGGTCGTCCTCACCGACCCCCAGGGCCACCCCTTCTGCCTGGTCCCGGCCGTGACGGCCACCGCGCCCACCGCCAACTGACTGTCCCCCCCCCCCAGACAAGGAGTACCCCCATGGCAACCGTGCACCGAGAGGTCCTGATCGAGGCCGACCCCGCGGGGATCTGGGCGGCGATCCGCGACTGGGGCGAGGTCCATCACCGGCTCGCCCCCGCGTTCGTGGTCGACACCCGGGTCGAGGGGGATGTCCGGGTGGTGACCTTCGCGGACGGCACGGTGGTGCACGAGCTGATCGTCTCGCTCGACGACGACCTCCGGCGCATCGCCTACTCGGTGGTCGGCGGCTCCATGGACGTCGCCCACCACCACGCCTCCATGCAGGTGTTCGCCGAACCCGGCGGTCGCAGCCGCTTCGTCTGGGTCACCGACGTGCAGCCGCACGGCCTGGCGGAGCCCATCGCCGCGATGGTCGACCAGGGAATCCGGGTGATCCGCCGGACCCTGGAGGCCGCCGCCCTCGCTTCCTGACGCCCGCGGCATGCCCGCGACATACCCTCGACGGCTCTGAGCACGTCATCCTCGTGCGCAGGAAGTCGGATGGGCCGACTTCCTGCGCGCAACTCCTACTCGCCGCTCGCCAGTTCCCGGCGGACCCGCTCCAACTGCTCGACCGTGAGCGGGTGGTCGGACAGCACCAGCGTCCACTGCCACCGGGCGTCCCGCCACCGCTGGAGGTGGTGCCCAGGATCCCTGGCCCATCCTTCGAAGTACGGCGGCTCCCCCAGGGGCTGGCGCACCAGTTGGGCGGCCGTCGGGGTGCCCGGGGAGGGCTCGTTGTCGAGGTCCACGACCACGTACCCGGTGTCGGGATCGCCGTCGATCGGGCTCGGGCGGCCGAGCGGGCCGGGCCAGGACGCGGGCACCGGCAGTGGCCGGGTCCGGTAGTGCTCCCGGATCCGCTCCCACCGCAGCTGCTCGGCCCGGTCGGCGCTGCCGTCGTCCTCGGGCCGGACGAACCGGTCGTCCGGCAGGGCCTCGGGAAACGCGAGCTCGGACAGCTCCTCGACGTAGGCCGTTCCCGGCGCGGAGGCCCGCAGCACCATGCCGGTCCCACTGTCGACCACCAGCTCCAGCGTCATCCCCTCGGGCCCGGCCATCTCGGTCCGCACCGCCGCCCGGCCGTCATGCTCCGTCGGACGACCGGCCGGAAGCTCCCGCAGCGCGGGAACGACCAGCCGGGCAGGGTCCGGGCCGAACCTCCACGGCCAGCCGTCGCCGGGGAAGGAGAGGCCCGGCTCCACCCACGGGGGGAAATTGGTCTCGGCCACGGCGACGCGGCCACCGTACTCGTGCCGCCACAGCGACGGCGCCCGGAAGGCGAACCCCATGACCGTCTCGACGTCCTCGGCCGGAGGATGCCCAAGCCCGTTGCCCACCCGCGGCCGCACCGCCCGGTACCGCCCGGTGAGAACCCGTACGGCCGCCGCCGGCTCACTCGCCATCGCCGCCTCCTCCGCTCGCCCTGCGCGCCCTCATCCTCCACCTCCGAGGCAACGCAGCTGCGCAGGAAGTCGGCGTGGCCGACTTCCTGCGCTTGAGGGACTCGAAGCACCGGGTAACAGGGCGGATCAGCAGAAGACCGCCTTGATCAGTCGCTCCAGGGCGGGAGGGAAGGTCTGGGCCGGGTCCTGGTCGGAGTCGCCGGTGGTGAGGCCCGCGGTGAGGACCCTGGAGCCGTCCGGGGTGGCGATCATCAGGGCGCCGTAGCCGCCGGGGGCGCCGCCGTTGTGGTGGACGATGGTGACGTCGCCGCTGTCCGGGCCCAACTCCTGGACGAACAGGCCGAGTCCGTAGCCGAGCATCCCGTGCGGGGTCCGCATCTGCTCCAGCAGCTCGCCGGGCAGCAACCGGCCGCCGAGCAGGGCCGCGAAGAACACCTGGAGGTCACGGGTGGTGGAGATCATGTCCCCGGAGCCGCACAGCAGCGAGAGGTTCTGCCGGGAGACGTCGACGACCTTCCACTTCTCGCCGTCCTGGTAGCGGTAGTAGCCGTGGGCGTGCGGGCCGGGTATCTCCGAGAGGCTGCCCGGCACGAGGGTGTCGGTCAAGCCGAGCGGCCGCAGGATCCGGCGCTGCATCTCCTCGGCGTAGGTGTGCCCGGTGAGCGCCTCGACCAGCAGCACGGCCAGCGTGTAGTTGGTGTTGGAGTAGCCCTGGTCCGCGCCCGGCTCGAACCGGGCCGGCTTCGTCAGCGCGAACTCGACCAGCTCGTCGGGCCGGTAGTCGTGGAAGCGGTTGTCCACCCACGCCTTGCCGATCGAGGGCAGCCCGGGCACGAACTCGCCCTTCTCGTCGAGCTCGCCGGTGCAGTTGTGGACGCCGCTGGTGTGCCGGAGCAGCATCCGTACGGTGATCCGCCCGTCCAGGCCGCCGAACCGGGGCAGGTGTTCGGCGACGGGGGCGTCCAGGTCGATCAGCCCGTCGGCGACCAGGCGAAGCACCAGGGCGGCGACGAAGGTCTTGGTGGTGCTGCCGATCCAGAACTGCCCGTCGGTGGCGGGCTGCGCGCTCCCGCCGAGCTCGTGCACCCCGGCGCTGCCGGTCCACGCGCCGCGTTCGTCGCGGACCCGCAGCTGCACGCCCGCGAAGCCTGCGTCGACGAAGTCCTGGGCGGCCTTGTGGAGTTCGGGACGGTCCTGGGTGGTGGTGGTGGTGGTGGTGGCGGCGTTCATCGTCGTTCCTTCTCTCGCGGGTCGTGGAGTGCGGAGCAGAGGCTGCGGGCGGATCAGAGGCTGCGGGCGGTGATGTCGCCGTAGGCGGTGGTGGCGTGGATGGTCAGGCCGGGGGTGCTGTCGGCGTTCCGCAGCGCGTTGTGGATCCGGCCGTGCGCCGTTCCGGCGTCGAGGGCGGCGGAGATCCCGCGGGCGGCGCCGACCTCGATCTGCCCGTACTCGGTGCGCAGGGCGACGGTGCCCTGCACGGCCTCGGTGATCCGCAGGTCGCCCTTCTGGGTGCGGATCTCGGCGGGGCCGCCGAGTCGGCCGACGGCGATGTCGCCGGCCTGGAGGTCGAGGCGGGCGCCGGCGGTCTCGTCGAGCTTGACGGTGCCCTGCGCGGCCTCGATGGTGACGTCGCCGAGGCGGCCGACACCCCGGAACTCGGCCAGCGCGGCCGTCGCATCGACCCGGGAGCCGGTGGGCAGTTGGACGGTGACCTCGACGGAGCCGGAGCTGCCGAGGAGGCGGTTCCCGGCCTCCGGGGCCTCGACCCGCAGCACGCCGTCGACGTAGGCGACCTCGACCCGCTCGGCGGCCTTCACGTCGCGGCTCTTCCCGGCGTCGGCGGGCCGGACCTCGACCACGGTGTCGGCACGGTCGGCGGCGATGAGCCGGATGCGGCCGGCGGGGATGTCCAGGACGGCCGAGACCGGGGCGGGGGTGGCGAACTTCTGCATCGTGCTCTCCTTCGCTTCTGCGGCGCGGGCCCGGTGGCCCGCCGCTTTCTGGCAAGAGAAACGCTACGTTGCGTTCGGAGTTCAGGCAACCGACAGCCCCCACGGAGAACCAATAGTTGCAGGTGAACGCCTATATATCATTGCAACAACTCTGCCGGGAATGCAACGACCCCCAGCCCATCTATTGCAATGGACTGGGGGTGAACGCTATGCACAGGCGTTGCGGCGGACAGCAGGCAGCAGGCGCTAGCGGAGCCGGTCCGCACCGGACGGAGCCGCCGCCCGCGTCGTGCGGTGGCCGTGGGAGTTCAGCAGCACCGAGACGCTGTTGTCCTGGGCGTTGGTGACCGCCAGGTCGAGCCGCCCGCGCTGCCGGAACCGGCCGGCCACCACGGTGTCCGGGATGGAGCCGTCGCCGGACCCGGTGGGGTAGGACTCCGGTGCCCGGAAGGTCCCGTCGCCGTTCCCGCGCAGCAGGGCCACCGAGCTGTCGTCGGTCGCCAGCGCCAGGTCGGGGGTGCCGTGGCCGGTGAAGTCGCCCACCACGACCGAGACCGGCCCGCCGCCCGCCGGGTACGCCCGCGCCGGCTGGAACGTGCCGTCCCCGTTGCCCAGCAGGACCACGGCGGAGTGCTCCCCGTCCGCGACCACCAGGTCGTACCGGCCGTCACCGCGCAGGTCTCCGGCGGCCAGCGAGTACGGGACACCCCCGACCCGGTAGTCCGTCAGGGTGCCGAGCGTGCCGTCCCCGTTGCCGGGGAAGACGGCCACCTCGCCGACGCCGTCGAGGGCGACCGCCAGGTCCAGGTGCCCGCTGCCGCCGAGGTCGGCGAGCGCGATCGAGGCCGGGTTGGAGTCGGTGCCGGTGGAGTACGTGCGCGGCGCCTGGAACGTGCCGTCCCCGTTGCCCAGCAGCAGCGAGACGCTGCCGTCGCCGAAGTCGCCCAGGTCGGCGACGGCCAGGTCGAGCGTGCCGGTGCCCCGGAAGTCGCCGATCGCGACGGCGTCCGGGTGCGAGCCGGTGGCGAAGCGGGTGGGCGCCCGGAAGGTGCCGTCCCCGTTGCCGAGCAGCACCGAGACCCCGCTGTCGTCCTGGTCGGCGACCACCAGGTCCTGCACGCCGATGCCCCGGAGGTCCCCGACCGCGACGGAGGTCGGCCCGGGGCCGGCCGGGAAGGTCCGCTGCGGGCCGAACCCGCCGTGGCCGTCGTTCAGCAGGATCGACACCGTCCCGTCGGCGGCGTTCGCCACCGCCAGGTCGGCCCGGCCGCTGCCGGTGAAGTCCCCGGCGGCCACCGCGCGCGGGTTGTGTCCCACCGGGTAGTCGGTCTTCGGGGCGAACACCCCGGCCCTCGGGGCCGCCGGCTCGACGGCCGACGCGCCGCCGGGCAGCGCCGGCACCGCCCCCGCCGCCACCACGACCGCGACCGCCGCCGCGACGGCCTGACCACGCCTCAGTCCACGCATTCCGCACCTCTCCCGTCCGGACGCCCGCTCGGCGCCGCTCGGCACCGCTCTCGGCGCGATGGTCGCCCGAACGGGAGCGCGGTGCCGGCCCCGACACCCTGGGAGGCCCCCGGACCGCCCGAACCGGCGATCCAGGAGCCCGACCCGACGGCCTCGACCCAGGACCCGACGACCCAGGACCCGACGGCCCTGGACCCAGCCCGGCGCCCTCAGCCCGAAGCCCGGGCCCGCGCCCGCGCCCGCGCCCGGAGCAGCCCGTCGGCGAGGTCGACCGCCTCCTGGACGGGGACGAGCCGGCAGTCCGCGTCGCCGATCCGCCCGGTGGTGACGCCCTCGGCCGCGGCGAGCACCTCCGCGCCGAGCTCGGCGAAGTGCAGGTCGTCCAGGTCGGGCGCCTGGAAGGACATCCAGCCGTCCGTCGTGACGCAGCCGTACTCGCGGTGCCGTACGTCGGCCTGGCGCAGGTCGGCGAGGTGGAAGGCGGTGAAGCGGGCCATGTCGACGCCGAGCATCAGCACCCGGGCGTCCAGCTCGTACAGCCGCCCGAGCGGGGAGTCGGGGCCGAGGTGGGAGGTGAGCGGGTGCCGGGAGGTGATCTCCTCCGCCCGGGGGCCCAGGGCCGCCCAGGAGGTCTGCGGATGGCTGCTGCGCAGGGCGCCGGGCCGGGTGCGGACGGCTTCGGAGAGCGCGCCCAGGGTCGGGGAGGCCGGGGTGGTGGCCGGGTCGAAGCGCGGCATCCGCGCCCGGTGCTCCGCGATCTCGGCCGGGGTCAGCCCGGCGGTCGCGGCCTGGTGGATCCGTGAGGTCGAGGAGTTCTCGGGGGTGCTGGTGAACGCCACCAACGTCCCTTCCTCCCCCAGGACTTCGAGCAGGGCGTCGACCACCCCGGCCGCCCCGCCCTCGACCGGCCCGAGCGTCCGCAGCGACGCCTGGACGTGCAGCACCGTGCCCGGCCGCACGCCCAACCGGGCGAAGCCGTCGGCCAGTTCAGCGGTGGAGATCATCCGACACCCCTTCGTTCAACACCACTTCGTTTCAGGCCTCGACGTACCGGAGCCGACTCCGCTCCTCCCGCGCCTTCTCCGCGTCCCGTTCCGCCGCCGCCGGCAGCGGTACGGCGAGCCACGGCGCGACGCTCTCCCCCATCCCTGCGGCGAACCGGGCCCCCAGCCCGGTCAGCGCCCCGGATCCGGCCAGCCGCTCGACGGCCTCGGCGGTGTACTGCCGCCAGAGCGCGAACTGCGCCCGCGCCCGGTCGGCGGCCTCCCCCGCCAGGCCGTCGTACGCGGCGGTGCGGGTGCCCCAGTACTCGGTGACCGCCAGGTGGGCGTACGTGCCCTGGAGCAGCCCCTCCAGCGGGCGCGGGTCGGGCCGCCAGGGGGCGAAGTACAGCCGGTCGTCGGACCGGTCGTACAGGTCGTACAGGTCGAGCACCGCGCCGAGCTTCACGTGCTGGAACTCGTGGGCGAGCAGCAGCGCCAGCGTGGGCGCGGTGGCGGGCCGGGCGATGCCGACCGCGCCGTACGCCTGCCGCGCCGCCGAGCTGACGTCGCGCCCGGCGGGGCCGGGCCGCAGCGGGGTGATCGTCGTCAGCCCGGCCCGGATGCCCTCCGCGTAGTCGGGCAGGTCGCGTCCGAGCAGCTCCCAGGCCTCGCGCAACGCGCCCGTCCAGCCGAGGAGTTCGGCTTCGGGCAGCCGGTCGGCCACCGGGTGGTCGTGGCTGTCGCGCAGCGGGTCGAGGTCCTCCAGGGCGACCGTCCAGCCGCCGGCCAGCCGGATCCGTCGCAGCGGGTCGTCCAGCTCCGTGAACACCGTCCCGTCGGCGGCCCGCACCTCGAAGCCGTCGGCGTGCCCGGTGACCACCGCCTCGCCGTCCGGCACCGCGATCCGCCCCAGCGTCGGCAGGTGCAGCCGGCCGCCCCGGGCGGGCACCGTGACGGCGTCCCCGCGCCCGGCCCGCACCGCGGCCGCGGCGGCCAGTGCCGCCATCGGCCCGAGGCCGACCGTGAGGTCCCCGGCGAGCCGCCGCGCGGCCCAGGCCCGGGCGTACGGGTGGGCCAGCACCGCGTCCACGGCCCCGGCCGCCGCCCCGTCGAGCTCCGACAGCAGCTCCCAGGCGGCCGCCCGGCCGTGCCCGGAGGCGTCCCAGGCGGCGGCCAGCATCGCCCGGGTGAGGGAGAGTTGGGCGGCGCCGAGGGCGGCGATGGTGTCGGTGCCGCCGTATCCCCGTGCCAGCTCGTCGAGTTGGGCCGGGGTGAGTGCGGCCGGCAGCAGCGGACGGCCGCCCTGAGCGGGCACGGGCGCCGGCGCGGAGGCCGAACCCCCCTTGCCCGCAATGCCGTTGATGAGCGTCATGAGGTCACCGCAGTAGACGGAGGGATTGTCGAAGCCATTGTCCGCCCGGTAGCGGTGGGCGTACAGTCCGCCGCCGCAGGCGCGGACCACCGGGCAGGCCCGGCAGGTCGCGCTCAGCCCGTCCAGGCCGGACTGGCGGGCGGCGATGCCGGGGTGGCGGGCGAGGTCGTCGAGGCTGTGCGCGAAAACGTTCATGCCGGTGACGGGCGCCCCGTCGTACGCGGTCTTGAGGCTGTCCGCCTGCTCGAAGGTCCCGTCCGTCTCCAGCACGGCGAGGTCCGAGGGCTCCAGCCCGAGCGACTCGGTGAGGCTGGACAGTCCGCGCACCGTCCGGTGCACGGATTCGAAGGTGCGCACGGCGAACGGCCGCGCGTCCGTTTCCCACAGCCTGTGGACAACCAGCAGCCAGTCCGCGTACGGGTCCTCCGGGCCGCCCGCGAGCCGCTTCGGCGGGTCCTCCCAGGTCGCGTGCGGAAGCAGGAAGTCGACGGCGGGGGGCCGCAGTTCGACCAGCGCCCGGTACACGACCACCGGGTCGTTCTCGATGTCGATGGTGCACAGCAGCCCGGCGAACAGGTGCCGGAACTCGGGCTCGTTCAGCAGCCCGACCGCCCGCAGCACCTGTGGATGGCTGCTCCGCCCGTCGGCGAAGCGCCGGTGCCGGTCGTTGGCGGCCCGGTCCCCGTCCAGCGAGATGCCGACCCTGAGGTCCAGCTCCGCGAACAGCTCGCAGAACGCACGGCTGAGCAGCACGCCGTTGGTGTGGATGCGCAGGTCGAGGGCACAGCCGGGCGGGAGCGCCGCCCGCAGCGCTTCGGCCGCGCGGCGCAACCGGTCCGGGCCGGCGAGCAGGGGTTCTCCCCCGTGCAGGACGACCCGGACGGCGGACAACCGGTGGGCGACCGCATGCTCACCGATCCGCTCGGCGGCCTTGGCCAGGATCCCCTCCCCGATCACCTTGGGGCGGGAGCGCCAGCTGCTGTCCGCGTGCTCGTAGACGTAGCAGTGGTCGCATGCGAGATCGCACCGGCTGTGCATCTTGACCACGAATTGCGTCAGTGGCACCGGAATTCGCGTCATCATGGGTGTGGCGGGTTCAGCTCGGCCTGGGGTCCGTTTCGAGGTTCCGGAGCGGGTCAGATCGAGGAGTTGAAGGCCGCGACCGGCACGAGGCCGGATTCCGCGCCGGGAAGGGCGCGCTGCAGCCGGGCGGCGAGTTCCTCCGCACCCAGGGCGGCGAGCTCGGCGAGGGACGGGCGATCCGGCGTCTCCTGAGTGTCAGTGAGGTTACGGGCCGGCCTGGTGCTGGTTACCGGAGTCATATTCGTTTCCTTAGGCGCGGTTAGGACCTGCCGAGTCCGGGTAGGTCACCCGGTTGCGACCAATGTAGTGCCCGCGAGGTCTCCGCGCGGCACCTTGCCTCCCCAAGTTGGTCTGCCCAGCTGGCCGACGCCGTACCACGGCGCGCGAAAGCCCGAGAATTCACCCGTTCAGCGGTCGCGCGCTTCGCCATCGCGCGCGCCGAAGCGCGTTGACCGGAGCAGGCGTTCGAGCCGTCCGGCCGGTCGCCGTACGGATGCACGCCGGGGGCACGGGCGGCGCCCCGCGCGGGTGCCCCCGGCGCCGCCGCACCGTCGCCCGACCGGCCGCATCCGTCCGGAGCGCCGCGCCTCAGACCCCCAGCTCCCGGACGGCACGCGCCAGCTCCTCGGTGAACTCCCTTCCGCTCGGCGTGAGTTCGCCGCAGTTCAGCAGAGTCCGGGCCGCCGTCAGGGTGTGCGCCCGCCAGCAGGCGAACTCCCGTTCCGCGCGGGCCGGTTCACTCACCCCGGCGGCGACCTCGGCCGCCCAGAACGAGGCCACCCCCAGGTGCGCGTACGTCCCCTGGAGCAGCGCGCCGGCCGGGCGGCGGTCGGGCCGCCAGGGGGCGTGGTAGACCGCCGGTCCGTTCGGCCGGTGGAGCGGTACGAGGTCCAGCAGGGCGCCGAGTTGGACGTGCAGGAACTCGTGCACCAGGGCCAGCGCGAGCAGGACCGGCTCGGCCGGCAGCGAGGCCGCCACCGCCCCGTACGCCCGCCGGGCGGCGGCGCTGACCGCCTCCCCGCCGGGAGCGGGCCGCAGCGGCACCACCACGGCGACGCAGGCCGCCACGGCCTCCGCGTGTCGCCGGTGACGGCGCACCAGGACCTCCCAGGCCCTCGCCAACTGGTGCTCCCACCGGTCCAGTTCGGCGGCGGTCAGCGGGCCGTCCGGAGGCCGTCCGTAGTCCACCCGGCGCGGTCCGAGGTGGTCGATCACCGGCGTCCAGCGCAGCCCCTCGCACTCCAGGTCGAGCGCCGGTCCGGCCCCGGCCCGCAGGAACTCGCCCAGGCCGTCCAGCGGCGCCGCCCGGTCCAGCGCGAGGGCACGCAGGCAGTCCGCCGCCCAGGCGTCCAACTCCGGTCGCAGCAGCACCTCTTCCCAGCGCGCCCGGTCGGCCCGCTGGAGTTCGCGGACCGCGCGGTAGGCCTCCCGGTAGCCCTCGTCCTGCGGCGCCGTGCGGCGCAGTGCCAGCAGCAGCAGCGCCCGCTTGCTCAACTGGCCGGCCCGCAGCAGCCGGACGGCCTCGGGGCCGCCCCGGGCGGCCGCGACCGCCCGGAAGGTCGCCCGGTCCAGGCCGTGCCGCGGCAACCCGGCCGCACCGCTTCCGGCCGCACCGCTCCCCTGCTTCCCGCGCGCGCCCGGCAGCCCGGCCGCCACCGCCTCGCCCGTACCCGTCACCGGTCCGTCCTCTCGTGAGGTCCCCTGGATCGCCGGGCGCCCCGCCCGGTCCGCCCGCAGTCTCCCCGCGCGACGCCGACTCAGCCGGTCCCGGCCCGTGCATGACCCGGACGGGTGAGCACGCCCCTCGCCGACACCCCCGCTACCGCCGGCGCCCGGCCCCCGGCCAGCTCCGCCACCCCGGCCCGCAGCCGCCCCGCGATGTGCCGGATCAGCCGGTCCAGGTCGGCGCAGTACACCGAGGGGTGCGCGAAGCCGTCCCCGGCGTAGCGGTGGGCGTACAGCCCGCCGCCGCAGACCCGCACCAGCGGGCAGGCCGCGCACTCCGGCCCGAGCCCGGCCAGGCCCCGCTGGCGGGCCCGGAAGGCCGGGTGGGCGGCCGCCTCCGCGAAGCCGTGCCGCCACACGTCCAGGCCCGTCCCGGCGGCGCCGTCGTAGGCCGCCTTGAGGCTGTCGGCCTGCTCGACGGTGCCGTCCGCCTCCACCACCACCAGGTCGACCGGCGCCAGCCCGACCGCCTCGCTGGCGGCCCGCCCGCCGAGCAGCAGGACGGCCAGCTCCTCGAACAGCCGCACCCCGGTCTCCCGGTACGGCGCGTCGTACCAGCGGTCGAAGGCGGCGATCAGCCATTCCCCGTACGGCGCCGGGTCGGCGGGGCCGGGCGGGCCGGTCGGGAGGCCGCGGTGGACGCCGGGCGGTCCGCTCCGCCAGGTGGCGTGCGGCAGGAGCAGGTCGAGCCTGGGCGGGGCGAACTCCAGCAGCGCCTCGTAGGTGGCGACCGGGTCGGCGGCCAGGTCGACGACGCACAGCAAGCCGGCGAACAGCTCCCGGTGCGGCTCGGAGCCGAGCAGCCGGACCGCGTCCGCGGTGCGCTCCCAGCTGCCGGCGCCGGAGGGCAGCCGGCGGTGCCGGTCGTGGTCGGCCCGGGTGCCGTCCAGCGAGACGGCGACGCCGACCCGGTGGCGGTGCAGCACGTCGAGCAGCGCGGGCTCGTCCAGCAGCCGCAGCCCGTTGGTCTGCAGGCTGAACCGCACGCGCGGCCCGGTCTCGGCGATCCGTGCCAACTCGGCGAGCAGGGCGTCCAGGTGGGCCGCGCCGACGAGCAGCGGCTCGCCGCCGTGCAGCACCACGGAGACCTCGTCGAGCCCCTGTCCGGCCGCGTGCTCGGCGATCCTGCGGGCGGTGCGGCGGACGGTGGCGAGCTCCATCCGCCGCGGCCGGTCGCGCCAGCTCTGGTCGGCGCCCTCGTACACGTAGCAGTAGTCGCAGGCGAGGTTGCAACGGCTGTGGATCTTCAGCAGGAACTGCCGGAACGGCACCATGCGCGTGAACCTAGCACCGCCCGGCGGCATCTCCTGATCGTCCGTCACACGTGCGGGGGCTCCACGTCCGAGTCGAGCCTGGTACCGGCCTTCACGGCGACGGTGGTCGGGTGCTCCTCCCCCAGCGTGATCCGGGCCCGCCGGATGCAGTCGGCCCGCAGTTCGGCGGCCCGCTCGGTCTCCCCGACCGCCGCCAGGGACAGCGCGAGGTTGGAGTTGATGCCGATCGAGTCGTAGTGGTCCGGTCCGAGCGCCCTGGTCATCAGCGGCTCGGCCTCCTGCTCCAGGGCGAGCGCGTCCCGGATCTCGCCGCCCAGCGCCAGGTCGTTCGCGTGGTTCATCATCGCGATCGGGATGTACAGGTGGTCCGGGCCGAGGACGGTCCGGAACTGCGCCAGCGTGCGCCCGGACAGTTCCCGGGCCTCCGCGATCCGGCCGGCCAGCCGCAGGTAGACCGAGAGGTTGTTGGCGCCGGCCAGCGTGACCGGGTGGTTCTCGCCCAGGTAGTCGCGGTACCGCGCGAGGGCCCGTTCGGCCAGCGGGATCGCCCGTTCGGTGTCGCCGAGCGCGTTGAGGTCGCTGGCCAGGTTGGTGGCGGCCGCCAGGGTGTCCGGGTGTTCGGGGCCGTTGATGTCCAGGTAGCGCTGGTAGATGTCCTCGTCGATCTCCAGCGCCTCGTGGTAGCGCCCGGCCCGGCGCAGCGCGACGGCGAGGTTCTTGCGGGCCCGCAGGGTGTCGGTGTGGCTGTCGCCGATGGTCTGCTGGTAGATCCGCACGGTCTCCTCCAGCAGGTCCAGCGCCTCCCGCAGCCGCCCGGTCTCGCGCAGGTCGCGGGCGTAGTTGGAGGCGGAGGAGAGCGCGTAGAGGCTGTGCGCGCCGAGCGCGTCGCGCTGCTGGAGGTAGTTGCTGCGGTGCCGCTCCAGGGCGGCGTAGCGGTCCCCGGCCAGGTAGTCGGAGACGGCCAGGTTGTTGGTGATCATCAGGGTGCGCGGGTGGTCGGGCCCGAGGGTGCGCCGGGCCGCGTCCAGGGTCCTGCGGTCGAGCGCCCTGGCCTCGTCGTAGCGGCCGAGGAAGCGCAGGTCGGCGCCGAGGCTGTTGGCGACGGCGAGGGTGTGGGAGTGCTCCGGGCCCAGGGTCGCGGTGAACCGCTCCAGGATGTCCCGGTCCATCTCGTAGGCTTCCTGGAGGGCCCCCTGGGAGCGGCGGATGTTGCTCAGCTGGGTGCGCAGCATGAGGGTCTGGGCGTCGTTGTCGACGTCGAAGTCGGCGCCGCCGTAGGCGTCCGCGCGCCAGTGCTCCAGGGCCCGTTCGGCGAGTTCCCGGCCGGACTCGTGCAGGCTGCGCTTCCACTGGTAGCGGACCGAGTCGATGATCCACTGCCGGACGTCCTCGTCGCCGCTGTCGACGGCGCCGGACGGCCAGAGGTGGGGCAGGAGTTCGGCGTACTCGGCCCAGTTGGCGGGGATGTCCGGGTCGCCGGGGTTGGCGGTGGCCAGGGCCGCGTGCACGACGCCGCGCAGTGCGGCCTGGCGCTCCTCCTCGACCTGGTCCCGGAGCACGGCCTGGACCAGCCGGTGGACGGTGATCGTCTCGCTGCCCTGGTCGGTGCGGGCCAGCCCGAACCGGTTGATGGCGCGCAGGAACTCGCCGATCGCGAGCTTGTCGCGCGGGGCGCGCGGGGACAGCCGCAGGGCGCGGGTGACGGCCCGGCTGTAGAGCAGCCGCATCGGGATGGCGTCGGGGCCGAAGAAGGCGCAGAGTTCCAGTATCTGGGCGGCCGGGGCGTTCATCCGGCGCAGTTCCTCGACCGAGATGCGCCAGGTCGCGGCGGCGGAGTGGGGGTACTCGGCGGGGCGCAGCCGGGTGCGTTCGAGCATCTCGGTGAGCTCGTCGTCGAGCAGTTCGAGGTAGGTGGCGATCGGCATCGACGTCTCCTGGAGCCAGACGGCGGCCTGGCCGACGGCGAGCGGGAGGTCCCCGAGGCGGTGCGCGACCTGGTCGGCGTCCTCCGGGGAGAGGCCGCCGTTGAAGCGGCGCAGCAGTCGGATGCTCTCCTCGCGCAGGAAGACGTCGACCTCGACCAGGCCGGCGTGCCGGGCCCAGCCCTGGTTGCGCGAGGTGATCAGCACGTGCCCGCCGGAGGAGCCGCCGGGCTGCCAGGGGGCGAGTTCCTCGGGGGTGCCGGCGTTGTCGAAGACCAGCAGCCAGCGGCGGTACGGGTGGCCGCGGCGCAGCGCGTCCAGGACGGCGGCGGCGGTGTGGGCGACGTCGTCGCTGGTGGGCACGCCGAGCCGGGGGGCGAGTTCGGCGAGCTTCTGCGGGATGTTGGCGGGTTCCTCGGCGGGCACCCACCAGATGACGTCGTAGGCGGACTTGAAGCGGTGCGCGTACTCGGCCGCGATCTGGGACTTGCCCGCACCGCCGAAGCCGTAGAGCACCTGGCTGAGGACGGCGGCGGGGCCGCCGGTGAAGCGGTTGCGGAGCAGTTCGAGCAGTTTGCCGCGGCCGATGAAGGCGGCGTTGCGCGAGGGCGCGTCCTGGACCTGCGGGGCGGTGCCGGGGAAGCGGGCGGGGGCGATGAACTCGCCGCTGTCGGTGTCGAACTGGCGGTTGCTGCCGGGCGGTGGGCCGAGTTCGCCGTACAGCTGGGCCTCGGCGCCGGTCGCCGAGGAACGGACCAGGTCGGGCACCGCCTGGCCGATGAACGGCCGGGGCACCGGCTCGTCCGAGTCCTGCAGCCGCAGGGCGACCAACGCCGAGGTGCCGGAAGGGAGTTCGCGCCCCTGGAGGAGCTGCCAGACCTCGCCGGCCCGGGGCAGCGCGGTGTACTCGGGCGAGAGCAGCGCGAGCAGCCGGCCCTGGCCGTCGAGCGGTCCGGTGACCTCCGGCGGCCGCTGGCCGGTGTACGGTTCGGCGGCGTTGTGCAGGGAGGTCTGGTAGCCGAAGCGGGTGAGGGTGCCGGCCGCCCATTCGGCCCACATCCGGTCCTCGGGCGCGTAGCTGACGTAGACCTGGCGGGGCACCGCCCGGGCGGAGCGCAGGTAGGCGCTGTACAGCCGGCGGCGCGCCTCGGAGCCGAGCGGGCGCAGCGAGCGGACCCGGCCGTCGGTGATCCATTCGGCCAGCCGCTCGAAGGCGTTGAGCAGGCTGCGCGCCTCCTGCGGCCGGTCGGCGACGGTGGCGGGCACCTCCTCGTAGGCGTAGAAGGGCTTGTACGGCACTTCGACGTCGGCCCAGTAGGCGGCCCGGCGGTCGCCGGGCAGCCAGCGGCCGAGGTAGGGGGCGAAGGCCTCGCGGGCGAAGTCCCGGCCGGCTTCGAGGCGTTCCTGTTCGGCGTCCTCGACCCGCATCGGCACCGGCAGGACCCGGATGGCCCGTTCCTCGGCCTCGGCGATGGCCTTGGCGGCGTCGACGCCGCCGCGGATGTTCTGGGCGCTGAACGTGAAGCAGTCGACCACGGTGTCGGGCATCAGGACGGTGCAGATGCCGGAGGTGTCGCTGACCCCGGTGCGGCTGTCGATGAGCACGTAGTCGTAGTTCCGGGCCCAGCGTTCGCGCAGTTCGCGCAGGAACTCGCCGCCGCGGATGTCCCGGCCGTGGTAGAAGCTGCGCCAGTTGAAGCTGGTGACGGCGGCCGCGTAGGCGGCGTTCTGGCGGCCCGCCGGGAGGAAGTCGAGCCGCCCGCCGGCCGGCAGGTCGAGGGCGAGGCCGCAGATGTAGCCGTCCAGCCGCCCGGGTTCGTCCAGCCAGGCGGCCGGGGACCGGCCGGTGGGGCCGGCGGCGGAGGGCAGCGCCTGCTTGACGTATCCGCGCAGGAGGTCGATCAGGCCGTCGGTGGAGTGGAGTTCGGGGTCGACCAGCAGCGGGTGGTAGTAGCGGTGGAGGCCGGGCGCCTCCAGGTCCCAGTCGACCACCAGGACGCGCAGGCCCCGGCTGGCGAGGATCCAGCCGACGTTGGCGAGCGCCATCGTCCGGCCGGTGCCGCCCTTGAAGGAGTAGAACGTGACGACCGATCCCGGTCCGCCGCGTCCGGGCTCCGTGCCGGGCTCGATGCTCATCGTCCGTCTCCCCTCAGCGGGACTGAGCCGTCGTGGCTGCCCGGGCGCTGGCCGGGCAGGTCCTTCGGTGGCGGTTCGGGTTCCCGGCGCGCGGACGGGCTCCGCGGCGGACCGGAGGGGCCGGGCGGACCGGCCGGAATGGCGAGGCCCGGCATGTCCGGGCCGCCGCCCGGGCCGAAGCCGAAGGCGTCGCCGCCATCGTCCCCCCAATCCAAGTTGTCGTCCATGAGCTTGTTCTGAGCAACCGTCACCATGATGGCGAGGTCGCTGTCGAAGCTCTCCTGGCTCACTCTGACCCGGAACAAGTGCTCCGGGTCGCGCCGGCGCAACCAGTTGCGTCGGAAGACGGCGCGCACGCCGGTCCACGGTGGTTCGCGCTCCCCGTCCGGGTCGCTGCCGCCGATCGGCACGACCACGCCGGTGACCGGGTGGTTCTGGTCGTCGTACTCGCGCAGGGCGAAGCGGTAGCGCTCGGCCTCGGCCGCCCACGGGTCCACCAGCAGGACGCTGACCTGGCTGTCCTCCCGGGCCTGGTCGAGCTTCTCGCCGAGTCCGGCGCCGATCTCCTCCAGCGTGGTGATGTGCCCGGCGTTGGTGATCACCTGCTGGGCGCGCGAGGCCAGCGAGGGCTGGGCGGGCGGGTAGAACGGCGTCCAGTTCCACGGCCTGGCCCCGTACCAGCCGCCCGAGCGGGAGCCGCCCTCGGCGGCGGCCTCCGAGGCCCGGCCGGCCGCGATGAACAGCCGGACCATCCCGGGTTCGGCGGCGGGCGCCGGCGCGGCCGGCCCGGGGAAGTAGCCGCGGACGGCCTCCAGGTCGAACTCGGGGAGTTCGGCGAGCCGCCGGACGGCGGCGTCCCGGACCCGTCCGGCGACGACCCGGACGACCTGCCGGTAGGCGTCCTGCTGGGCGGTGCGCAGCAGGGCGCGCAGGCCGTGCCGGGCGTAGGCCTCGCCCATGTCCGGCTGGGCCCACTGGATCCTGGTGACCTCGGTGACGAGGTCCCCGGGCGCGACGGGCTCCCAGAGCACCGGGATCAGCGCCGAGACCAGTTCCGCGGTCTCCTCGTGGTGGCGCCGGACCCTGCCGCGGAAGGCCGTCCACTCCTTGCCGCAGTAGAGGCTGGCGAAGTAGGCCGGGGAGTAGAGCGCGACCATGGTCCGGCTGCGGCCGAGCATCAGCGCGAGCTTCTCGGCCCATTCGTCGCCCAGCCGGAGCCGTTCGGTGTCCCGGAAGGCGAGTTCGTCGGCCTGCACGGCGGGCCCGAGGATGCGCCCGAGTTCGTCCCTCAGGTCGTTGAAGAACTGGTCGACGAAGGCGTCCCCCGCCTCGAAGTCCCGACGCGCGTAGCTGAAGAAGAAGTACGGGCGCTGCTGCTGTTCCCGTTCACTCACCTGTTCCCCCCGACCCTGACGGTGCCGTGACGGCGCTGGTTCTTTACCCAGCATGTCGCCAACCGCACCCACTGGTGCAAGAGTTGGCGAATTCATTCGCCAACGGGGGTTTAACCGGCGGTCAGCGGCGGGGTCAGCGGAGCTCGAGTGCCGACTGGAACGCGGCGAGCGGCTCGGCCCCGGGGGTCAGGGCGTCCGCCACGACCCTGCGCAGCAGGTCGCCGAGGACGGTGTCGGGCAGGGCGTCGAGTTCGTCGAGCGGCAGGGCGGCGACGTCGACCAGGTCGGAGTCGAGGCCAGCGACGGTTTCCGCACCGGTGACGCCCATCAGTCCCTTAGTCCTCACTACGATGCACGCAGGCACGACCCGATCACGCAGGTGCAGCGGGCCGGCGGCCGAAAAATCCTCGACCCCGGTCCGTGACGCGCACATTCTACACAAAACGGTGACGGTTCATCAGATCCGGTCGCCCGCCGCGCCCGGACGCACCACCCGGACGCACGGCACCCCCGTGACCGCCCCGCGCCGCGGCGGTCACGGGCAGAGGCGCTCCACCCGCCAGCCGCCGGGGGCCGTCGGGTCGGCGAGGTAGCGGAGGCGGTCGTGCAGCCGGTTCTCGCGGCCCTGCCAGAACTCGACCGCCTCCGGGACGACCCGGTAGCCGCCCCAGAACGGCGGGACGGGGACGCCCTCGCCCTCGGGGTAGCGGCGCTCCAGGTCGGCGTAGCGCTGTTCGAGGACGGCGCGACTCTCGACCGGGCTGGACTGTTCGCTGGCCCAGGCGCCGAGTTGGGAGCCGTGCGGGCGGGTGCGGAAGTAGGCGGCGGTCTCGTCCCGGCCGACCTTCTCCACCGGGCCCTGGACGATCACCTGGCGGCCCAGCACGATCCACGGGAACAGCAGCGCGGCGTACGGGTTGGCGGCGAGCTCGGAGCCCTTGCGGGAGCCGTAGTTGGTGAAGAACACGAAGCCGCGGACGTCGAAGCCCTTGAGCAGGACGGTGCGCGAGCTGGGCCGGCCCCGCTCGTCGGCGGTGGAGAGCACCATGGCGTTGGGTTCCGCCACCCCGGCGTCGTCCGCCTCGTGGAACCAGCGGGCGAACTGCCCGACCGGCTCGGGCGCGAGCTGGTCCTCGGCCAGGCCCTCGTGGACGTAGTGCTTGCGCATCACGGTGGGGTCCGGACCGGGGCGGGGCTCGTCGGCCGGGGTCCGGGTGGCGGGGCTCAGGGGCGTCGACTGGGCGCGTTCCGGGGTCTGCACGCCAACATCATCCCGTACGACAAGCAACCGGCACCGCTACCTCCGGACAAACCCCGGTCGGAGATATGGTGACTCGCCACCGCTTGACTGCCCGCCGTACGGGGAATTGTCCGGAACTTGACGTTTGGTTCCGGGAGTCCCCCGGGCACGACCGACCCTCGACGGGGAAGTCAAGTGGTCCCACGGGAAACATCACCGCGGTGGTGTATGGCGCAATGCACCCCGTGCCTGTCACTCTGGCACCGAGTGCCAACCACGATTCGGTCACTGGAGCGCCGCCCCACCACGGCGGAGCACCGATCGCAGAACTGAAGGAGCCGTCGCATGTCCGATTTCGTACCCGGGCTTGAGGGAGTCGTCGCGTTCGAGAGCGAGATCGCCGAACCCGACCGCGAGGGCGGCGCCCTGCGGTACCGCGGTGTCGACATCGACGACCTGGTCGGCCACGTCTCCTTCGGCCACGTCTGGGGCCTGCTGGTGGACGGCAAGTTCAACCCCGGCCTGCCCGCCGCCGAGCCCTTCCCGATCCCCGTGCACTCCGGTGACATCCGGGTCGACGTCCAGTCCGCGCTCGCCATGCTCGCCCCGGTCTGGGGCCTCAAGCCGCTCCTCGACATCTCCGCCGAGCGGGCCCGCGACGACCTGGCCCGGGCCGCCGTGATGGCGCTGTCCTACGTCGCCCAGTCCGCCCGCGGCCAGGGCCTGCCGATGGTCCCGCAGAGCGAGATCGACAAGGCCGAGACGGTCGTCGAGCGCTTCATGATCCGCTGGCGGGGCGAGCCGGACCCGAAGCACGTCAAGGCCGTCGACGCCTACTGGACCTCGGCCGCCGAGCACGGCATGAACGCCTCCACCTTCACCGCCCGGGTCATCGCCTCCACCGGCGCCGACGTCGCGGCCGCGCTCTCCGGCGCGGTCGGCGCGATGTCCGGCCCGCTGCACGGCGGCGCCCCGTCCCGCGTGCTCGGCATGATCGAGGAGATCGAGCGCACCGGCGACGCGACCGCCTGGGTCAAGAACGCGCTGGACAAGGGCGAGCGCCTGATGGGCTTCGGCCACCGCGTCTACCGCGCCGAGGACCCGCGCGCCCGCGTGCTGCGCCGCACCGCCAAGGAGCTCGGCGCGCCGCGCTTCGAGGTCGCCGAGGCGCTGGAGAAGGCCGCGCTGGAGGAGCTGCACAACCGCCGCCCCGACCGCGTGCTGGCCACCAACGTCGAGTTCTGGGCCGCGATCATGCTGGACTTCGCCGAGGTCCCCGCGCACATGTTCACCTCGATGTTCACCTGTGCGCGCACCGCCGGCTGGTCGGCGCACATCCTGGAGCAGAAGCGCACCGGTCGCCTCGTGCGCCCCTCCGCGCGCTACATCGGCCCCGGCCCGCGCCGCCCCGAGGAGATCGAGGGCTGGGACGCCATCGCGCACTGACCCCGCGCCCGCACACCCGAACAAACGCCTCTGACCAGCGGGTCCGGCTCCGTCCGGGCCCGCTGTCGGCGTCCCCCGAGCAACGGAGATCACAGTCTCAGCGGGCGGACGACCGTATCCCGGGCGAGTCCCGCGCCGGTAGGCTGCGCGCGTGGCTCAGATCCAGATCCCCGCTGACATCAAGCCCGCAGACGGCCGTTTCGGCTGCGGACCGTCCAAGGTGCGCCCCGAGGCCCTGAGTGCCCTCGCCGCCACCCAGACCTCCCTGCTCGGCACCTCGCACCGCCAGGCCCCGGTGAAGAACCTGGTCAAGCGCGTGCGCGAGGGCGTGAGCAGCCTGTTCTCGCTGCCGGAGGGCTACGAAGTCGTCCTCGGCAACGGCGGCTCCACCGCCTTCTGGGACATCGCCGCCTTCGGCCTGGTGCGGGAGAAGTCCCAGCACCTGGACTTCGGCGAGTTCTCCTCGAAGTTCGCCTCCTCGGTCAAGGCCGCCCCGTGGCTGGCCGAGCCGACGGTGATCAAGACCGCCCCGGGCACCCACCCGCTGCCGGTCGCCGAGGCCGGCGTGGACGTCTACGGCCTCACCCACAACGAGACCTCGACCGGCGTCGCGATGCCGATCCGGCGTCCGGCGGGCGCGGACGAGGGCTCGCTGGTGCTGGTGGACGCCACCTCGGGCGCCGGCGGCCTGCCGGTGGACATCACCGAGACCGACGTCTACTACTTCGCCCCGCAGAAGTCCTTCGCCTCCGAGGGCGGCCTGTGGCTGGCCACCTTCTCCCCGGCCGCCCTGGAGCGCGCCGCCGAGATCGCCGGCTCCGGCCGTTACATCCCGCCGTTCTTCTCGCTGCCGACGGCCATCGACAACTCGTCGAAGGACCAGACGTACAACACCCCGTCGCTCGCCACCCTCTTCCTGCTGGCCGACCAGCTGGAGTGGATCAACGGCAACGGCGGGCTGGACTGGGCCGTCGCCCGTACGGCTGATTCCTCGTCCCGGCTGTACGCCTGGGCCGAGAAGTCCTCCTTCGCGAACCCGTTCGTGGCGAACCCTGCCGAGCGCTCCCAGGTGGTCGGCACCATCGACTTCGACGAGTCGGTGGACGCCGCCGCGGTCGCGAAGGCACTGCGTGCCAACGGCATCGTGGACACCGAGCCGTACCGCAAGCTGGGCCGCAACCAGCTGCGCGTCGCGATGTTCCCGGCGATCGACCCGGCGGACGTCGAGGCGCTCACCCACTGCATCGACCACGTGGTCGAGCAGCTGGCCGGCTGAGCCGCCCCGAGGGACACGGCTGAGGGCCACCGCCTGCGGGCGGTGGCCCTCTCGCCTTTCCGGGGCCGTTCGGGCTGCTCGGACCGTTCAGTCCACTCGGGCCGTTCGGGCCCGGGCTACTTGCCGGACAGCGAGCTGATCAGCACGACGACCAGCAGCAGCACCAGGGTGCCGGAGACGATGCGCATTCGAGTCTTGGGATCCACGGTCAACGAGCGTACCTGCGGCTCGCACCCGCGCGAATCCGAGGCCCTGTTCAGAGCTCACCCCTCGACCCCCTCAGCCCGAGTCGGCCAGCGCCCAGGAGCGCAGCGACTCGTAGTGGGCGAACCCCCCGGCCAGGTCGCTCCTCATCAGGTGCAGCCCGGCGGCCTCCCACTCCGGCCCCCGGTAGCCGGCCAGCGCCGCCGCCGGCCCCTCCAGCTCGGCCGCCGCGACCCGCTGGGCGGCCCGCCGGTGGCCGCGCGAGGAGCCGGCCCGGGCCAGGGTGAGGTGGGGGTGGAAGGCGAGGGCGTCGGCCTCCCCGGTGAACTCGGCGGTGGCCCCGGCCACGGCCTCCGCGAGCCCGCGCAGCGCCCGGGTCCGCCCCTCGACCCCGGCCCAGAGCACCCGGTCGCCGAACCGGCCGGCGCCGGCGATCCGCAGCGGGTGGGCCGGGTGCGCCCCGGCGACGGCCGCCAGGGCGGTCTCCAGCTCCGGCAGCCGCTCGGCCGGTACCTGGCCGAGGAAGGCCAGGGTCAGGTGCCAGCCCTCGACGGCGGTCCAGCGCAGCCGGTCCGCCCCGGGCAGCCCGTGCAGCGGCGCGACCGCGTCGGAGAGCCCCTGGAGTGCCTCGGCGGGCGGCAGGACCGCGACGAACAGTCTCATGATCCAAGCTTCCCTCGCCCGGCCGTTCGGTGTAGAACGGTTTTCCATGAAGATCCGCAACGGGGGGCCCGCGGACGTCCCCGACATCCTGTCCCTGCTCGACGGCGCCGTCTCCTGGCTGGCCGCCGGGGAACGCACCGGCCAGTGGGGCGACCGGCCGTTCAGCACCGACCAGGCCCGGGTCGACCAGGTCGCCTCGTACACCGGGGAGTCGTTCCTGGTCCGCATCGCGGTGGACGACGAGGGCCGCACGATCGGCTGCTGCGTGCTGGCCGAGCAGCGGGGCAAGTTCGTCCCGGTCTCGGAGGAGCCCGAGCTGTTCGTCCGCCTGCTGGTCACCGACCGCAGCCTCAAGGGCTCCGGCATCGGCGCGGCGCTGATCGCCGACGCGGTCGAGGAGACCCGCCGGCGCGGCCTCGACCTGCTGCGGGTGGACTGCTACGCGGGCGACGACCGCAAGCTGGTCGGCCAGTACCGGGCGCTCGGCTTCACCGAGACCGCGGACTTCGAGGTCGAGCAGCCGACCGGCACCTGGCTCGGCCAGGTGCTGGAGATCCGGCTCTGAATCCGGTCCTGACACAGCGTCAGGACGCCCGGAGGTCGAGCCCCGAGGCGTCCTGACGAGCCGTCAGCAGGCCGTGGCCAGCTCCGACGTGCGGGCCGGGACGTGCCGCGGCACGACGGCCACCACGCGCCCGCCGCGACCGGGGTGCAGGTCGAACCGCACCCGCAGGTCCGCGCTGCGGGCCAGTACCAGGCCGACCGCGCCGGCCGCCAGCGCGGACACCACGCCGCAGGCCAACAGGCCCAGCCGGGGCCCGTACGAGGCGGTGACCCAGCCGACGACCGGGGCGCCGATCGGCGTGCCGCCGGTGAAGACCAGCACCAGCAGGCCCATCACCCGACCGCGCATCTCGGGGTCGGTGGACAGCTGCAGCATGGAGTTGACCGAGGTGTTGAAGCTCAGCCCGAACACCCCGATCAGCGTCAGCAGCAGCGCGAAGGTCCAGTAGTCGGGCGCGAGGGCCGCGACCACCTCCAGGACGCCGAAGGCCAGGGCCGCGCCGACCAGCCGGCGCAGCCGGGGCGCGCCGCGGCGGGCGGCGAGCAGTGCGCCGGCCAGCGAGCCGACGGCCATCATGGTGTTCAGCAGGCCGTACTGCCCGGCGCCGACCTTGAAGGTGTCGTGGGCGAATCCGGCGAGCAGCGTCGGGAAGTTGAACCCGAAGGTGCCGATGAAGCCGGCCAGCACCATCGGCCAGAGCAGCTCGGGCCGCTCCTTCACGTAGCGCAGGCCCTCGCGCAGCTGGCCCTTCTCGCGGGCGATCGGCTCGGTCGGGCGCAGTTCGGACTCGCGCATCGCGAGCAGTCCGCCGATCACGGCGGCGAAGGACAGCGCGTTGACGGCGAACGCCCAGCCGCTGCCGACCGCGGCGATCAGCAGGCCCGCGACGGCGGGGCCGACCAGCCGGGCGGTCTGGAAGTTGGCGGCGTTCAGGCTGACGGCGTTGGCCAGGTCCTTGGGGCCGACCATCTCGGACACGAAGGCCTGCCGGGTCGGGTTGTCGACCACGGTGACCAGGCCGAGCAGCAGGGCGAAGGCGTACACGTAGTACGGCGTCACCACGCCGCCGACGGTCAGCACGGCCAGGCCGGCGGCGAGCAGGCCCATCGCGCCCTGGGTGCAGATCAGCAGTCGGCGCTTGGGCATCCGGTCGGCGAGCACACCGCCGAACAGGCCGAGCAGCAGCATCGGCAGGAACTGCATGGCGGTGGTGATGCCGACCGCGAGCGGGCTGCCGGTGAGGCTCAGGACCAGCCAGTCCTGGGCGATCCGCTGCATCCAGGTGCCGGTGTTGGACACCACCTGGCCGGCGAAGTAGTAGCGGTAGTTGCGAACGCGCAGGGAGGAGAACATCCCCCCGGGCCTGGTGAAGCGGGCTCCTGTGGGAGATGCGGCCGGGTGGGTCCGGCGCTGAGCGGCGGGGTGCGCCGCGGTGCGTTCGTCGGGGTCGTCGTCGCCGCTGCCGGGCAGCCCGCTGGGGGCGGGGGCCTGGGCGTCGGCGGCCGCGGTGCGGTCCGCGGCGGGGTCGTTGGTCGGGTCGTCGGTACGGGCGGCGGCGCTGGCTGCGGCCGGCGGTGTCACGGTGGTCTCCCCTCGCGGCGGGGCGGGGCGCGGGCGGGGGGGCCCGGCCCCGGGGCCCAGCGGCGCGGGGGGGAGA
>NZ_JBHYGR010000005.1:0-3516 GCF_042738155.1 Kitasatospora sp. NPDC059088
CGCGGCCCGGCCCGCCCTGCCCGGCGCGGGGCGGGGCGGACCCCCGCCCCCCGCACGCGGTGCGGCGGCCCGCCCCCGGGCCCCGGGGGCGGGCGGCCTCTTCTCGTCGGTGCCCGAGTGCTCAGGCGTTCTCGGGGCTGTGCCTAATCGTTCCCCTCGGTCCCCTCGGGGAAGTGCCTACGCGTTCCCCTCGGTCCCCTCGGGGCTGTGCCTAATCGTTCCCCTCGGTCCCCTCGGGGAAGTGGCACGCCACCTGGTGGCCGGTCCGCAGTGCCGTCAGCGGCGGTTCCTGGCTCGCGCACACGTCCTGTGCCTTCCAGCAGCGGGTGCGGAACCGGCAGCCGCTGGGCGGGTTGATCGGCGAGGGCACGTCGCCCTTGAGCAGGATCCGCTCGCGCCCGCCCTGCTGGCGCCGGCGCGGGTCCGGCACCGGGACGGCCGACATCAGGGCGGTGGTGTACGGGTGCATCGGGCTGCGGTAGAGCGAGTCGCGGTCGGCGATCTCGACGATCTTGCCGAGGTACATCACCGCCACCCGGTCGGAGACGTGCCGGACCACCGAGAGGTCGTGCGCGATGATCAGGTAGGTCAGGCCGAGCTCCTGCTGGAGGTCGTCGAGCAGGTTGACCACCTGCGCCTGGATCGACACGTCCAGCGCCGAAACCGGCTCGTCCGCGATGATCATCTTCGGCTTGAGCGCGAGCGCCCGGGCGATGCCGATGCGCTGGCGCTGGCCGCCGGAGAACTCGTGCGGGTAGCGGTTGTAGTGCTCGGGGCTGAGCCCGCACAGCTCCAGCAGGTCCTGGACGGCCTTCTTGACGCCGCCCTCGGGGTGGACCCCCTGCAGCTTGAACGGCGCGCTGACGATGGTGCCGACGGTGTGCCGCGGGTTCAGCGAGGAGTACGGGTCCTGGAAGATCATCTGGATGTCGCGGCGCAGCGGCCGCATCGCCCCGGTGCCCAGGTGGGTGATGTCGGTGCCCTCGAACTCGACCGTCCCGCCGGTGGGTTCGTCGAGCCGGGTGACCAGCCGCCCCATCGTCGACTTGCCGCAGCCGGACTCGCCGACGACGCCCAGCGTCTCGCCGGCGTTGACGGTGAAGTCGATGCCGTCGACGGCCCGCACCGCGCCGGTCTGGCGCCGCAGCAGTCCGCCGCGGATCGGGAAGTGCCGGGTCAGGCCGGTGACCTTCAACAGCGGCTCGCGCTCGGGGGCGGGCGCCGGTGCAGGGATGGTGGCCCCCTGAGTGTCCGTCATCGGTTCTCTCCAGAATGGTGGTACGGGGCCGGGCTCACAGCCGGGGCGCGATCTCTTCGGCGAAGATGCGGTGCCGCTCGTCGGCCGCCAGGTGGCAGGCCGCGAAGTGCCCGGGCGCGGCCTCGGTCAGCACCGGGACCTCGCCCGTGGAGCGCCCGCCGGTCAGGTCGGCGTACGGGCAGCGCGGGTGGAAGGCGCAGCCGGACGGCACGTTGATCAGGCTGGGCGGGGTGCCCCGGACCGGTACCAGCCGGTCCTGCAGTTCCCGGTCCAGTCGCGGCATCGAGCCCAGCAGGCCCCAGGTGTAGGGGTGTTCGGGCGCGTCGAAGAGGGTCTCGGCGGGCCCGCGCTCGATGCACTTGCCGCCGTACATGACCAGGATGTCGTCGGCGAGCTCGGCGACCACCCCGAGGTCGTGGGTGATGATGATGACGGCGGAGCCGAACTCCTGCTGGAGGTCCCGGATGAGGTCCAGGATCTGCGCCTGGACGGTGACGTCCAGGGCAGTGGTGGGCTCGTCGGCGATCAGCAGCGAGGGGTCGTTGACCAGGGCCATGGCGATCATGGCGCGCTGGCGCATGCCGCCGGAGAACTGGTGCGGGTAGTCGTCCACCCGGCGGTCCGGCTGCGGGATGCCGACCCGGTCGAGCATCTCGATCGCGCGGGTCCTGGCCTGCCGCTTGGAGGCCTGGGGGTGGTGCACCCGGTAGGCCTCGACGATCTGCTGCCCCACCGTGTAGTAGGGGTGCATCGCGGTCAGCGGGTCCTGGAAGATCATCGCCAGTTCCCGGCCGCGCAGTTGGCGCACCCGGTCGGGCCCGGCCGCGATCAGGTCCTCGCCGTCGAGCCGGATCTCGCCGCTGATCCGGGCCCGCTTGGAGCGGTGCAGGCCCATGATGCCGAGCGAGGTGACGGACTTCCCGGAGCCGGACTCGCCGACGATGCCGAGGGTGCGGCCCTTGTGCAGGTCGAAGCTGACCCCGTCCACCGAGCGGACCAGGCCGTCGTCGGTGTCGAAGTGGATCCGCAGGTCGCGCACGGACAGGAAGGGGTCGCCCGGAGAGTTGGACGCGGCGTCCGCCGGGTTCTTCTGGAGGTCGGTCACGAGAGCCTCACGCGGGGGTCGACGAGGGCGTACAGGAGGTCGACCACGAGGTTGCAGGCGACGATGAAGAAGGCGGCCAGCAGGGTGACGCCGAGGATCTTGGGCAGGTCGTTGTCGGAGATCGCCTGGACGGCGAACTGGCCGATGCCCTTGAGCGAGAAGACCTGCTCGGTGATCAGCGCACCGCCGAGCAGCAGACCGAGGTCCATGCCGAAGATGGTGACGATCGGGGTGAGCGCGGAGCGCAGGCCGTGCTTGACCACCACCTTGCGCTCGGCCAGGCCCTTGGCCCGGGCGGTGCGGATGTAGTCCTCGCTCATCGTCTCCAGCATTCCGGCGCGGGTGAGCCGGGCGTAGAGCGCGGAGTAGAGGAAGGCCAGCGAGACCCACGGGAGGATCAGGTTGCGGGCCCACATCAGCGGGTCGGCGGAGAAGTCGACGTACTCCAGGTTGTCCAGGATCGGCCACTCGTAGCTGAACACGGTCAGCAGCAGGGCGCCGGTGAAGAAGACCGGGAGCGAGACGCCGGCCAGGGCGATGCCCATGGAGAGCCGGTCGAAGATCGAGCGCGGCTTGAGGGCGGAGATCACGCCGGTGGTGACGCCGGAGACCAGCCAGAGCACCGCCGCGCCGATGGCGAGCGAGATGGTGACCGGGATCCGGCTGGTCATCTCCGGCCAGACCTCCAGGTGGTTCTTGAAGGAGTAGCCGAAGCAGGGCACGTGGCAGGTGGCCGGTTCCGGGCCGAACTTGTACTCGGCGCCGGTGACCAGCGCCTTGAGGAAGTTCCAGTACTGGGTGTACAGCGGCTGGTCGAAGCCGAGGTTCTGCTTGACCGCCTGGATCGCCTCGGGCGAGGGGTTCTTCCCGATGTACTGCGCGGCCAGCTGGTCGGTGGTCTCGCCGGCGATGCGCGGGAGCAGGAAGAAGATCGCGAAGGTGACCGCGCTGACGACGACCAGCAGCGCCGCGGCCGCGAGGATCCTGCGGATGATGTAGGCAAACACAGTTGGGCGGCTCCGGCGGCCCCGGCCCCCCCCGGGGGTGGGCGCGGGCGGGCGGGGGGCCGCGCGGGCCAACACCGACAAGCGGGGGGAGCCCCGCCCTGGTATGGGGGTGGGGGGGGGGGGTGTGTTGGTCGGCACCCACCAAC
>NZ_JBHYGR010000005.1:3526-19385 GCF_042738155.1 Kitasatospora sp. NPDC059088
GTGTTGTTGGTGTGGGGGTGGGGGGGTGGGTGGTGGGGGGGTTCGCGGGTGGGGGGTGGTGGGGTGGTGGGGGTGGGGTGGGCGGGCGCCGGGCCGCGCGGGGGGGGGGGGTGGTCGCGCGCGGGCGGGGGCGCCGCTGCCTTCACCTGCCTTCAGGGATGCGGAGCCAGGCTCTTTACTTGGTGGTGCCGATGTTCAGGTAGTCGTACTCACCCGAGAAGGCCGGGGTGGACGCCAGGTTGGTGGCGCTGTCCGGGCGGTACAGGAAGACCTTGAAGTCCGTCAGCGGGACGTACACCGCGTTCTCCATGACCTTCTTGTCGATGTCGCCGTAGATCTTCTCGCGGGCGGCCCGGTCCGGGTTGACCGCGGCGTCGTCCAGCATCTTGTTGACGGCCGGGTCGTTCAGCTGGGCCAGGTTGCTGTTGCCGGAGGCCTTGATCGCGCGGCCGTCGACGATCTGCTGCAGGAAGCCGTAGCCGGTCGGCCAGTCGGCGCCCCACTGCATCATCATCAGACCGATGTTGTGGTCCTGGGTGTACTGCGGCGCACCGGCCGAGTCGGTCAGGTACTTGCCCTGCGGGAACTGCTGGATCTCGGCGTTGATGCCGATGTTCTTGAGCTGCGCCTGGATCGCGGTGGCCGCGGCGACCTCGGTCGCGCGCTCGGTGCGGGCGGACAGCACGGTGGTGAAGCCGCCGTCCTTGCCGCAGGCCTTCAGGGCGTCCTTGGCCTTGGCCTGGTCGCCCTTGTTGTCCTTGGTCTCGAACAGGTTGAAGTCCTGGTGGCCCGGGATGTCCGGCGGGAGCACGGTGTTGGCCACCTGGCCGCGGATCGGGCCGCCGAGCGCGGTCTGCACCGCGACCTTGTCGACCGCGAACTGGACGGCCTTGCGGCACTCGATGTTGTCGAACGGCGCGACCTTGGTGTTGATCGCCATGTAGACCAGGCGGCCGCCGTAGGCGTTGTCGGTCTTCGCCTTGAGCTTCGGGTCGCGCAGGATCTGCGCCTGGGTCTGCGGGTCGACGCCGCCGCCGACCAGGTCGACCTGGGCGTTGCCGGCCAGCAGGTCCTTGTCGATGGTGGCCTGGTCGATGTTCATCTTGAGCACGATCTTGTCCGCGAGCTGCTTGCGGATCGGGTCGGTGCTCTTGTCCCAGTTGGTGTTCGGGACCAGGACGGCCTGCTTGCCGTCCTCGTAGGACTGGAACTTGTAGGTGCCCGAGGAGACGACGTGCTTCACGTAGTCGGCACCGGTGTCCTTGGCCTGCGGGACCGGCACCGTCTGCGGGGCGCTGACCAGGTAGTCGAAGTCCGCGAAGGGGTGCTGCAGGTGGAAGACGATCGTGGTGTCGTCCGGCGTCTCGATCGACTTGAGGTCGCCGGTCTTGTCCTTGTACGGACCCTGGTACGGCGTGGGGTTGTCGACCAGCAGGTCGTGGAAGTACGTCGGGCCGTTGGAGTTCACCTCGGGCGCGAAGTTCGAGCGCTCCACGGCGTACTTGACGTCCTTGGAGCTGATCGGGGTGCCGTCGTCGTACTTGAGGCCGGCGCGCAGCTTGTACGTCCAGGTCAGGCCGTCCGCGCTGGGCTGGCCCAGTGACTCGGCGAGGTCCGGGACCAGCTTGTTGCCGTCCGCGCCGGCGGCCGGGTTGAAGGTGGTCAGCGGACGCCCGTACAGGCGCGAGAAGTTGTAGATGTAGGCGTAGTAGGTGTTGCCCGGGTCGAGGGAGTCCGGGGTGCCCTTCATCTCGTAGGTGACCGTCCCGCCCTTCTTGTCCGAGGCGTTGACGATCTGCTTGGTGGCCGCGTCGGCGCCGCCACCGTTGGAGTCGGCCGAGTTGGAGCTTCCGCTGGCGCTCTTCGGGCTGGACGAGCAGCCGGTGACGACCAGGACCGCGGCAGCGGCCACGGCGGTCAACGCGACGGTACGGGACCTACGCATGGGTGGGATCAACCCCTTGAGGATGTGGAGGAGGGAGGGCCTGGCGCCTGCGCATTGACGCAGGGTCAGTTGCTCTTGGGATCGAGGGCGTCACGCAGCCCGTCGCCGAGCAGGTTGAACGCGAGCACGGTGATGAAGATCGCGACACCGGGGACCACCATGTACTGGGGGTCGACCTGGTAGTAGTTCTTCGCGTCCGCCAGCATGCCGCCCCAGGAGGCCTGCGGGGGCTGGATGCCGACGCCGAGGAAGCTCAGCCCGGCCTCGAAGAGGATGTTGGTCGGGATCAGCAGGGTCGAGTAGACCAGGATCGGGCCGACCAGGTTGGGCAGCAGTTCCTTGAACAGGATGAACGGGCCGCGCGCACCGAGGCTGCGGGCCGCGTGGACGAACTCCCGCTCGCGCAGCGAGAGGGTCTGTCCGCGCACGATCCGGCCCATGTAGGGCCAGTTGAAGAAGCCGATCACGAAGATCAGCACCAGGATGTGCAGCGGCAGGCCGTGCAGGCCGAACGCGCCGCCCTGGAGCGAGGCGGAGATCGCGATGGCGAACAGCAGCAGCGGGAACGCCAGGAAGACGTCCATCAGCCGGCTGATCAGGGTGTCCACCCAGCCGCCGTAGTAGCCGGCCATCACTCCGAGCACGGTGCCGATGGTGTTGGAGAGCACGGTCGCGCCGAAGGCGACCAGCAGGGAGACCCAGGAGCCGTCGACCACGCGGGAGAGCAGGTCACGGCCCTGCAACGGGTCGATGCCGAGCAGGTGGTCCCCGCTCATCCCGCCCCAGTCCCCGAGCGGGAGTCCGCCGAGGTTGGCGTCCAGCAGGTCCGGGTTCGGCTGGTCGGGGTCGAGCCCGAACAGGGCTTCGATCGGGCCGGACAGGACGGCCAGGAGGATCAGCAGGATCACCACGACGCCGCCGGCGACGGCGGCCTTGTCCCGCTTGAAGCGGGTCCAGGCGATCCGACCGAGGGAGCGGCCCTCGATCGTCTTGGCCGGGCTCGGGGAGGCGGGCGCCTCGGGTTCGTTCCCGGCGGTAGTGATGGGTGCGGTCATGGTCAGTTGGTCCCCTCGCCGACGGTGGCCGGCCCACGGGTGCCGGGCGCCGGCTTCGGCGGTACGGCTGCGGACGTGCGGAGGTGCTAGGAGCAGGTGGTCGCGGCAGTGCGTCGTGCACGGGCAATGCCTCCACGCGGGATGGGCGTCGCGTGGATCGAGCGGTCGGCGTGCGCGTTCACCTTCGTGGGGTTTCCAGTACGCGCGATGCGTTGCGCAGAACTCTCTGTCATCCGAACTGGCTTGCGCCAGCCCTGACAACCGACAGATGCCCAACTGTGATCTGCCTGCATGCACGCCTCCGATCTTCGGCATATACCTCTTCACATGGGTGTAACTGCCATGTCAAGCTGCCTCTGCGGAGAGTGGGGAAATTCGTCCGGAAAGCACCGAAGCCGACCTGATGGTGAATCAAGTCGGCTTCGGGTGACAGATTGTGGTTATCGGGTTTGGTGATCAGCGCCCGGGGTAGCCGGGCCACTGCGGCTGGGCCGGCTGCCCCCAGCCCGGCGCGGGCGGCTGGGTGCCGTACGCGTAGCCCGGCATCGACTGCCCGGGTACCGGCCGGCCGGGCATCGACTGGCCCGGGTACGGCTGCGGCACCGGCGGGTACGGGCCGGTCTGCGGACGCCCGGCCTCCCGGTCGAAGAACGGCCGCGCGTTGGCGCGCATCCACAGCGCCACCGGGTCGAACTCGTCCGCCATCGCCACCGTGGACACCGCGAGCCCCTCCGGGGCCACCGCGATCGCGCGCTGCATCAGCGCCCGCACCGCCTCCACGGCCGGCGGCGAACTCTCGTACAGGTCCAGGCCGATCGCCAGGTACGGCTCCCCCACCGCCGGCTGCACCCTGGCCCGGCGCAGCGCCCGCACCGCGCGCACCTCACCGGCCTGCCGCTCCAGCAGCGCGAAGAACTGCTGCGCGTCGACCTGCGGCTCGCTCAGCTTCAACGGACCGGCCGGCAGCCGGTCCAGGCCCGCGGCGACCCGCCGCAGGTCCGCCCAGGGCACGCCGACCCCGCCGCCCGGCGCGTGCGGGTTCAGCCACAGGCCCCAGCGGGTGCGGTACAGCGAGGCGGCGATCTCCCGCCCCGAGATGACCTCGTGGGCCCGCGCCCAGCCGGAGGCCGTCAGCTGCTCGGGCGAGGTGACGGCCGGCGCGTAGCCGTGGCCGCTGATCTCCATGTTCCCGTACTGCGCGTCCGGGCTGCCCGGCGTGCCGTGCCAGAGCAGCATCCAGACCTGGCCGTCGGCCAGCGCGTGCAGCAGCCGCTCGTACGCGTCGAAGCGCTCCGGCGCGACCTCGCGCAGAGCCTGCTCCAACCCGCCCGGGTCCGCGCCCGGGCGCCCGGCCGGTGCCTGGCCCCAGGGCCCCGGCGCCCCGCCCGCTCCCGTTCCCGCACTCATGCGCCCACCTCGCCGCGCCTCTTTCCTGAACCCGCCGGCCCGTCAGCCGCCTGCACGCACCCTATGGCGCGGCACCGGCCGCCGCCACGGCGACGTGCCTGTGAAGGATCCCCGCTCACACCCGCGAGTAGAAGGGCATGACCCGGGTCGACAGCCACTCGACCACCGGGTCGTCGGCGAGGTCGAGCAGCACGAGGTGGACGCCTCCCGGCAGCGGTGCGGTTCCCAGGGCTCGGCCGAGCGCCTCGTTCACCGCCCCCGGGTCGGCCGGGGCCGCCGGATCGAGCTGCACGCCCACGAACATCACGGTCGGCTCGCCCTCGATGCTGGCCAGCGCCCGGCGCGCGGTCAACACCCCCGGCAGGGCCGACAGTTCGGCCCGGCAGGCGGCCAGGAAGTGCTCCGGGTCCTCGCCCGGCACCGGCTCGCGCAGGGCCACCCGGCCGCCGGTCGGCCCCTCCGGCTGCTGCTCCCAGCGGTCCTCCCGGGGGCCGCGGCGCAGCTCCGCCACGCCCTGCGGGGGCACCGGGATGCCCACCGCCGCCTCCGGGTTGACCGCGATGCCCACGCCCAGCGGCAGCCCGCGGGCGAACTCCCAGGCCGGCGCGACGGCGAAGGCCATCCCCGGCGCCTGCTGCAGGAACACCTCCTGCGAGGAGAACACCGGTACGTACGGGGCCCCGGCCAGCTCGACGGTCGGCAGGTCCAGCGACTGCCCGGCCGGGTCGCCCCCGGCCGGCAGCGGGATCCACACCTGGCTGCGGGCCAGCACCTCGATCACCCGCGGGGTCGCCCCCGGGTCGCCCAGCGCGGCCGTCAGCACCTGCTCCAGCTCGTTCGCGGGCCACGCGCCGCCCGACGGCGCCGCCTGCGGCCCGCCCCACCCCTGCTGCTGCTCCACCGGGTACTCCATGCGCCGCCGATCCGGCCCAGGGCCGGGTCGGCCGCCCACTGCTGCGCCGACGCGATGATTTTAGGGCCCGGGTCCGCCCGACCGCGGTGTGACCGGGTCCCCTCTCCCCTCCTCCGCGAGGACGTGCCATGATGTGCGCGTCCGACGGCATGCGCCGCGGGCCCCCACAACTCCACACCGGCCGCTCGAACCCGCGCGGGAGAGCCCGGAATGCCCCTCGGGGGGCACAGCCGGCGCCGAAGGAGCAAGTCCTCCCCGGAATCTCTCAGGCCCCCCTACCGCGCGGGTTAGGCACATCTGGAAAGCGGCGCACGACCCGGTCGCGCGCCCACCCACGGTGCAAGCCGCCGTCCTGTCCCCGATGCTGGAACCAGCCGACGCTGGTGCCGGCTGCGGGCAGGTGGGCGGTGAAGCTCTCAGGTTCGACGACAGATGGGGAGACCCACGCCGCCGCATGCCCGCGCGCGGGGTCGGTCCCCGAGCGGGTCCGGTCCGGCGCGCGCACCCCTGAGTGCCCCGACCGAGGAGTTCCTGGCCATGTCGTCCCTCCGCCTGACCGCGCTCGACGCGCTGCACCGCGCCCTCGGCGCGACCATGACCGACTTCGCCGGCTGGGACATGCCGCTGCGTTACGGCAGTGAGCGCGAGGAGCACCTCGCGGTCCGCACCAAGGCCGGTCTGTTCGACCTCTCGCACATGGGCGAGATCACCGTCACCGGCCCGCAGGCCGGCGAGATGCTGGACCACGCGCTGGTCGGCTTCGTCTCCGCGCTCGGCGAGCTGCGCGCCCGCTACACCATGATCTGCGCCGAGGACGGCGGCATCCTGGACGACCTGATCGTCTACCGGCTGCGCGAGGACGCCTTCCTGGTCGTCGCCAACGCCTCCAACGCCCAGCTGGTGCTGGACGAGCTGATCGCCCGGGCCAAGGGCTTCGACGCCGTCGTCACCGACGACCGCGACACCTACGCGCTGATCGCCGTCCAGGGCCCGGAGGCCACCGCGATCCTGGCCGAGACCACCGACGCCGACCTGCCCGGCCTCAAGTACTACGCGATCCTCCCGGCCACCGTGGCCGGCCGGGAGGTGCTGCTGGCCCGCACCGGCTACACCGGCGAGGACGGCTTCGAGATCTTCTGCGCCCCGGCCGACGCCGAGCCGGTCTGGCGGGCGCTGACCGCCGCCGGCGAGGGCCGCGGCCTGGTCCCGTGCGGCCTGTCCTGCCGCGACACGCTGCGCCTGGAGGCGGGCATGCCGCTGTACGGGCACGAGCTGTCCACCGACCTGACCCCGTTCGACGCCGGCCTGGGCCGGGTCGTGCGCTTCGACAAGACCACCAACGAGGGCGCGTTCGTCGGCCGCAGGGCGCTGGAGCAGGCCGCCGCCGCGGCCGAGACCAACCCCCCGAAGGTGCTGGTCGGCCTGGTGTCCGAGGGCAAGCGGGTCCCGCGCGCGGAGTACACGGTGGTCTCCACCGAGGGCGCCCCGATCGGCCGGATCACCTCGGGCGCGCCGTCCCCCACGCTGGGCAAGCCGATCGCGATGGCCTACGTGGACGCGGCCCACGCCGCCCCCGGCTCCACCGTCGCGGTGGACGTCCGCGGCAAGCACGAGCCGGTCCAGGTCGTGGCGCTGCCGTTCTACAAGCGCGCCCGCTGAGGCCGTCGCCGCCCCTCGTTTTCCCATCGGCGCACGTCGGAGCCGTCCGTGCGGCGGCCCGCTGCGTCGTACCCGCTTCCCATCCTGGAGAATGACGCCATGAGCAACCCCCAGCACCTGCAGTACACCAAGGAGCACGAGTGGCTGACCGCCGCCGAGGACGGTGTCTCGACGGTCGGCATCACCAAGCACGCCGCCGACGCGCTCGGTGACATCGTCTACGTGCAGCTCCCCGAGGTCGGCGACACGGTGACCGCCGGCGAGACCTGTGGCGAGCTGGAGTCGACCAAGTCGGTCAGCGACCTGTACTCCCCGGTGACCGGCGAGGTCACCGAGGTCAACCAGGACGTCCTGGACGACAACAGCCTGGTCAACAGCGCCCCGTTCGAGGGCGGCTGGCTGTTCAAGGTCCGCGTGGAGGCCACCGACACGCTGCTCAGCGCCGCCGAGTACGACGCGCTCACCCACGCCGAGGGCTGAGCCCCGCCGGGACGGGCCGCAGCACGGCGGTCCGTCCCGCTCTCCCACCGTCCCTCCGCTCTCCTCCCCGGGAAGACCACACCATGACGGTTCTCAACCAGTCCCTGCACGCCCTCGACCCGGAGATCGCCGCCGCGGTCGACGCCGAGCTGCACCGCCAGCAGACCACGCTGGAGATGATCGCCTCCGAGAACTTCGCCCCGGTGGCGGTCATGGAGGCCCAGGGTTCGGTGCTCACCAACAAGTACGCCGAGGGTTACCCCGGCCGCCGGTACTACGGCGGTTGCGAGCACGTCGACGTGGTCGAGCAGATCGCGATCGACCGGGTGAAGGCCCTGTTCGGCGCCGAGCACGCCAACGTCCAGCCGCACTCGGGCGCGCAGGCCAACGCCGCCGCGATGTTCGCGCTGATCCAGCCGGGCGACACCATCCTGGGCCTGAGCCTGGCCCACGGCGGTCACCTGACCCACGGCATGAAGATCAACTTCTCCGGCAAGCTCTACAACGTGGCCGCCTACCACGTCGACGAGAAGACCGGCCAGGTCGACATGGCCGAGGTCGAGCGCCTGGCCAAGGAGCACCAGCCGAAGCTGATCATCGCCGGCTGGTCCGCCTACCCGCGCCAGCTGGACTTCGCCGCGTTCCGCCGGGTCGCCGACGAGGTCGGCGCGCTGCTCATGGTGGACATGGCGCACTTCGCCGGCCTGGTGGCCGCGGGCCTGCACCCGAACCCGGTGCCGTACGCGGACGTGGTCACCACCACGACCCACAAGACCCTGGGCGGCCCGCGCGGCGGCGTCATCCTGTCCAAGGCCGAGTGGGCCAAGAAGATCAACTCGGCGGTCTTCCCGGGCCAGCAGGGCGGTCCGCTGGAGCACGTGATCGCGGGCAAGGCCGTCGCCTTCAAGGTCGCCGCCTCGGAGGACTTCAAGGAGCGCCAGGAGCGCACCCTGGAGGGCGCCAAGATCCTCGCCGAGCGCCTGCTCCAGGCCGACGTCGCCGAGGCCGGCGCCTCGGTGCTGTCCGGCGGCACCGACGTCCACCTGGTCCTGGTCGACCTGCGCAACAGCCAGCTCGACGGCCAGCAGGCCGAGGACCGGCTGCACGAGGTCGGCATCACGGTGAACCGCAACGCCGTCCCGAACGACCCGCGCCCGCCGATGGTCACCTCGGGCCTGCGGATCGGCACCCCGGCCCTGGCCACCCGCGGCTTCCGGGCCGAGGACTTCCGCGAGGTCGCCGACGTCATCGCCGAGGCGCTCAAGCCCGCCTTCGACGAGACCGTCGCCGCCGCGCTCAAGGCCCGGGTCACCGCCCTGGCCGAGAAGTACCCGCTCTACCCGAACCTCTAGTTCGGCCGCGGGTGACCGGCCTCACTCCGGCCGGACACCTGTCACTCCGGGGCACCGCGCACACTGGAAGTGCGCGCGGTGCCCCGTTCCGTGCACCGCCCAGTCCCTCCACGAGACCAGACAAGGACGTCCCCCGTGGCCCTCAGTGTCTTCGACCTCTTCTCCATCGGCATCGGCCCGTCGAGCTCCCACACCGTCGGCCCGATGCGCGCCGCCCGGATGTTCGCCCGCCGCCTGCGCTCCGAAGGCCTGCTGGAGCAGGTGACCGCCGTACGCTCCGAGCTGTACGGCTCGCTGGGCGCCACCGGCCACGGCCACGGCACCCTGAAGGCCGTCCTGCTGGGCCTGGAGAACAACTCGCCCCGCACCGTCGACGTCGACCAGGCGGACAAGGACGTCGAGCGGATCGCCGCCGAGAAGCGGATCAACCTGCTCGGCGAGCGCCCCATCGACTTCGACCCCGACAGCCAGGTGATCCTGCACCGGCGCCGCTCGCTGCCGTACCACGCCAACGGGATGACCCTGTGGGCGTTCGCGGCGGACGGCTCGACGCTGCTGGAGAAGACCTACTACTCGGTCGGCGGCGGCTTCGTCGTGGACGAGGACGCGCTCGGCGCGGACCGGGTCAAGCCCGACGACACCGCCCTCAAGTACCCCTTCCGCACCGGTGACGAACTGCTCCGGCTCAGCCGGGAGACCGGGCTGTCGATCTCCGGCCTGATGCTGGAGAACGAGAAGGCCTGGCGCAGCGAGGAGGAGATCCGCACCGGGCTGCTGGAGATCTGGTCCGTGATGCAGGAGTGCGTGCGGGCCGGCATGAGCCGCGAGGGCATCCTGCCGGGCGGGCTGAAGGTCCGCCGCCGGGCCGCCTCGGGCGCCCGGGCGCTGCGCGCCGAGGGCATCGGTCCGGCCAACGCGATGGAGTGGGTGACCCTCTACGCGATGGCGGTCAACGAGGAGAACGCCTCCGGCCGTCGGGTGGTCACCGCCCCGACCAACGGCGCGGCGGGCATCATCCCGGCCGTCCTGCACTACTACCTGAACTTCATCCCGGGCGCGGACGAGGACGGCATCGTCCGCTTCCTGCTCGCGGCCGGCGCCATCGGCATGCTCTTCAAAGAGAACGCCTCCATCTCCGGCGCCGAGGTCGGCTGCCAGGGCGAGGTCGGCTCCGCCTGCTCGATGGCCGCGGGCGGCCTCGCCGAGGTCCTCGGCGGTAGCCCCGAGCAGGTCGAGAACGCCGCCGAGATCGGCATCGAGCACAACCTCGGCCTCACCTGCGACCCGGTCGGCGGCCTGGTCCAGATCCCCTGCATCGAGCGCAACGGCATGGCCTCGGTCAAGGCCGTCACCGCGGCCCGGATGGCGCTGCGCGGCGACGGGCGCCACCACGTCTCGCTGGACAAGGCGATCAAGACGATGAAGGAGACCGGGGCGGACATGAAGATCAAGTACAAGGAGACCTCGCGCGGCGGCCTCGCCGTGAACGTCATCGAGTGCTGATCGCGGCCCGCTGACGAGCGGCCCCCGGGCGGAACCCCGTACCGCCCGCGGGCCGCTCGCGCTTTCTCGGGCCCCTACCGCCCCCGGCGGGCGGCAGGGCTACGGCGTGGCCGCCCGCACCGCCGGGCTCGGGCTCGGCTCGGGGCTCGACGACGGGGCCGGGTTCGGGCTCGGGCGCGACGCCGGGCCGGCGGCCGGGTTCGGGTTCGGGTTCGGCCGGGCCAGGAGGGCGACCGCCGTCGCCACCGCCGCCAGGCCGAGGCCGCCGGCCACCGCGCCGTGCAGCCCGCTGGTGACCGCCGTGCCGACGGCGTCCCGGACGGCCGGGGGCAGGCCCGCCAGCGTGGCCGGGGTGAGCCCTCCGCCGCCGGTCAGGTGGGCGGCGTCGGCCGGGCTCAGCCGCGCCTCCAGGCCAGCGGTCAGCCGCGCCGTGTAGACCGCGCCGAGGGCGGCCATGCCGAGCGAGCCGCCGAAGCTGCGCAGCAGGGTCACCACGCCCATCGCCGCCCCCATGTCCTGGCGCGGCACCGCGCCCATCGAGGTCAGCATGGTGCTCTGCATCAGCAGCCCGATGCCGATCCCGGCGACCGCCGTGAGCCCGGAGGCCACCGCCACCGGCGTGTCCGTCCCCAGGAACAGCAGCAGCACGGACCCGGCCAGGGTCAGCGCCCCGCCCAGCACCGGGTAGCGCCGTTCGCCGCCGGGCCGGCCCATCAGCCGGGCGGTGACCAGCTGGGTGCCCATCATGCCGAGCATCAGCGGCAGCAGGAGCAGCCCGCCGGTGGTCGGTGTCGCGCCCTGGACGAACTGCAGGTACTGCGGCAGGTAGCCGATCAGGGCGAGCATCACCGCACCGGCCAGGAAGCCCAGCACCTGGGCCACCGAGAAGTTGCGGCTGCGGAACAGCGCGGGCGGGATCAGCGGCCCCGGGGCGCGCAGTTCGACCGGCACGAAGGCGGCCAGTGCGACCACCGCGACCACGCCGGTGCCGAGGATCAGCGGCGAGGTCCAGGCGTACGTCGTCCCGCCCCAGCTGCTGACCAGGGTGAGTCCGAGGATGCCGGTGGTCAGCAGGGCGACCCCGGCCCAGTCGAAGGGGACGCGGACCCGTTCGGCCTTCGGCAGCCGGACCGCGAGGGCGACCGCGGCCAGGGCGAACAGGCCGACCGGCAGGTTGACGTAGAAGGCCCAGCGCCAGCTGAGCCGGTCGGTGAGGAAGCCGCCGAGCAGCGGCCCGCCGACGAAGGCGATCGGCATCAGCACCCCGATCACCGACTGCACCCGGCCCCGGTCGGTGGCGGGCACCAGCACCCCGATCACCGAGAGCGCGCCGACCATCAGCCCGCCCGCGCCGACCCCCTGGAGCGCCCGGAAGGCGATCAACTCGCCCATGTCCTGGGCGAGTCCGGACAGTGCCGAGCCGAGCAGGAAGACCGCCACCGCCCACTGGTAGGCGCCCTTGCGCCCGTACAGGTCGCCGAGCCGGCCCCACAGCGGGGTGGCGGCGGCGGAGGTGAGCAGGTAGGCGGTGACCGCCCAGGAGAGGTGCTCCAGTCCGCCGAGGTCGCCCACGATGGTGGGCAGCGCGGTGCCGATGATCTGCCCGTCGAGGGCCGAGAGGAAGATGCCGAGCATCAGCCCGAGCACGCCGAGCAGCGGCGGCTTGGGGCGGTCGTCGGTCGGTTCCGTGGTCATGGCGGTTCCCCCTGTCCCGTCCGGTTCAGGCGGTGAACGGCCGGGCCTGCCGGGCATCCCGCAACGCCTGCGCCCACCAGTCCAGTTGGTCGAGCAGGGTCTTGGCGGCGGCATCGGCGGCCGGGTCCTTCGGCTTCCCGTCGGCGTCGAAGGCCTGGGCGGCGCCGTGGAAGCTGACCGTGTTGCGGATCGTGACGGAGTTCAACTCGGCCATCACCACGCGCAGTTGCTCGACCGCCCGGAGGCCGCCGGAGAGTCCGCCGTACGAGACGAAGCCGATCGGCTTGCCGTGCCACTGCTGGTTGTGCCAGTCGATGGCGTTCTTCAACGGCGCGGGGAAGCTGTGGTTGTACTCCGGCGTGACGAACACGAAGGCGTCGGCGGCCGCCAGCCGGGGCGACACCGCGGCGAGCAGCTCACGTTCCTGCTCCGGCAGTTCCGCACCCCAGGACGGCATCACGGTGGGCAGCGGAGTGGCCGCCAGGTCGATCAGGTCGGCGGTCATGCCGCCGCGGGCGTCGAGGTGGCCGAGCAGCCAGTCGGCGACGACCGGGCCGAAGCGGCCGTCGCGGGTGCTGCCGAGCACGACCGCGACCTTGAGGTTCTGCTCCGTGGACATGGGGGTCCCCCTCCAAGATGATGTGTACGCCGTATCGGCGATGGATACAACGTACACACTGATGCGTACGGCGTCTACTAGACGGATACGGTGTACACGCGAGTGATACGGTGGCCCCTCCCACCGGAAGGAGCCCGCCCCCCATGCCCGCTCAGCAGGCCCCCAGCGGGGACGACGACCAGGACAAGCCGCAGCTCTCCCTCTGGGAGCGGCTCGACCGCCCGGCCGCCGCACCGCGCACCACCCTGACCCCGCACCGGATCGCCGAGGCCGCGGTCGCCATCGCCGACGCCGAGGGCCTGGACGCCGTCACCATGCGCCGGCTCGCCACCGCGCTCGGCGTGGCCCCGATGGCCGCCTACCGGTACGTCTCCGGCAAGGACGAACTCATCGAGCTGATGGCCGACTTCGTCTACGGCCAACTCCCCCTGGACGCCCCCGCCGACGGCTGGCGCGCGGCCATGCGCTCACTCGCCGTCCACCTGCGCGCGATGAACCTGGCCCACCCCTGGATGGTCCGGGCGGCCACCCCGTTCTCCCTCACCCCCCACCAGCTCGCCGTCCCCGAGCGGTCCTTCGCCGCCCTCGCCGAGCACGGCCTGGACGCCGACACCACCATGGCGATCTTCCGCACGGTGGCCGGCTACGTCCACGGCTCGGTCGCCTCCGAGGTCGCCCTGGCCGCCCTGCGCCGCGACCACAACTGGTCCGACGGCGACGAGACCCGCGCCGGCCTGGCCCCCCGGATGACCTACCTGATGGGCACCGGCCGCTACCCCGCCTACCAGCAGTACCTCCAGCGGGCCACCCGCAAGGACGACCCCGCCTGGCACTTCGAGACCGGCCTCGACTGCGTCCTCGACGGCATCGCCACCCACTTCGCCATCTAGCTCCCGGCTTCCAACCGGGCGGCGACCGCACCGAGGCGCCCCATCGCGTGGGCGACGCCGAGGCCGTCCATGTAGTCCCGGACGTGCACCAGCAGCCCGCCCCGGGCGCGCAGCACCAGCAGCCCCGGCAGGGCGAACTCCGCGCCGGTGGAGGCGACCGTGCCGATCACCAGCTGCTCCACGGTGAGCACCTCGGGGTCCGCCCCCGGGTGGACGGCCACCTCCCGGACCTCCCGCGGCCGGGCCTCGCTCGCACCCCACGCGGCCCGGTACCCGGCCCGGACCTCCTCCCGCCCCCGGTAGCGCGCGGGCATCCCCGGGAACAGGAACGGGAACTCGTGCACCCCGTCCTCGGCGTACAGCCCGGCCAGCGCGTCCGCATCCAGGTCGAGCATCGCCCGCCGGTACCGGGCCAGCAGCTCCATTGGACCGGCCGTGGTGGAATCCGACATCGCCGCAAGCCCCTTCCTCAACGGGCGGGGCGCCAGGATCCTTGCACGGCAGTCCACTTGGCCCCCGCCGGATCACCCGATCCCGTCACCCTACCCACCCCCGCTGCACCGGAAGTCGGCCGGGCCGACTTCCGGTGCCGGCCTACGCAGGCGAGTCACTCGGGCGACGCGCGGGGATTGCGGGTGCTCCGGCGGGTGGGGAGTTTGGGCCTGGGGCGTCCCGGCCCCGATCACCCACTCCCCAGGAGTCATCGTGCGACGTCTCGCGACCGTGTTCGGCGCCCTCGCCACCGCAGGGGTCATGGCCCTCACCCTGCCCAACACCGCCTTCGCCGCCCGCGGCGAGCTCGTCTTCGCCCCCGGCGAGGTCATCAAGAACCCGAGCGGCTGCTACAACGCGCCGATCGTTCCGCTGATCCTGGAGAACAGGACCGACGGGCCCGCCCGCGTGTACGACGGCGCGAACTGCACCGGAAGGGTCATCGCGGTCGTTCCTCCCGGGGGCCACACGACGCAGGAGTTCGGTGCCAGCGTGCGCATCGACTGACGGCGGGCCCGGCCCGGTTTCACCCGCTGCACCGGGAGTCGGCCGGGCCGACTTCCCGTGCAGATGTGCGTCTAGCGCCGTTCGGGGAGGGCGAGGAAGGCGAGGCCGGCAGCGAGGACGGCGAGGCCGCACCAGGATGCTGCCTGGAGGCGCTCGCCCAGGGCTGCGACGCCGAGGACGGCGGCGACGGCGGGTTCGGCGAGGGTCAGGGTGGTGGCGGTCTGGGCCGGGGTGTGCCGCAGGCCGTGGCCGTAGAGCCGGTACGCCAGGAAGGTGGTGACCACTCCGAGGTGCAGCACGACGCCCGCGCCGCGCGCCGAGGCCAGCCAGTGGAGGTCGCCGAGCAGCAGCACCGGGAGCACCAGCACCGCCGCCCCGCCGAACATCGCCCCCATCACCCCGGCGGCCGGCCGACTGCCCCCGATCAGCCGCCCGGCGATCAGCGAGTACACCGCGAACGAGAGTCCGGAGAGCGTCGCCAGCAGCACCCCGAGGAGGTCCACCGCCCGCCCGCCACCGGCGAGTTCGGGCCCTAGCACGAGCACCGCGCAGCCGAGCACGGCCAGCGCCGTGGCCCCGGCCCAGCGCCCGCCGGGCCGCCCCTGCCGGGTGAGCCATGCCAGCAGTCCGGTGAAGACCGGCGCGCTGCCGAGCGCGATCACCGTCGCCACCGCGACCCCGGCGCGGGGTACGGCCGGGTAGAAGGTCAGCGGGTACCCCGCCACGGCGACGGCCCCGGCCGCCAGCAGCCACCGTTCCCGCGTCCGGCAGCGGCGGGGCAGCGACCAGGCGGTGCGGTCGGTGAGGAACAGCAGCAGCCCGCCGAGCACCAGCGCGGCCGCGCCGATGCCGGTGGCCGGGGCGCCGCCCGGCGCCAGCGAACTGGCCGTCCCGGTGGTGCCCCACAGCAGTGCGGTGACGAGGATCGGCACCGGCCCGTCGATCGGGCGGGTACGGCGGGGGATGGGGGTCAGGCGGGCGCGCGCGGGCGCAGGCGTAGGCGTAGGCGTAGGCGTGGAGAAACGATTCGGCACAGTCGTGAACTTCCGTCGTCGAAGACCGTCAGAGGAAAGGTTTCGAGAACGGGCGCGCGCCGCTGAGCCCCTGGGCGGGGCTGCGGGGATCAAGCCACCGGAGCGGGCGCCCGATCAGGCGCGGAGGGGTGGCAGCGCGACGCGCCAGTACGGGTTCACGCCCCCGATGCTAGCGGGGCCGAAACGGTGCCGCACGGGAAGTCGGCCGGTCCGACTTCCCGTGCGGCCGCGGTGAGCGGGAAGATGTGCTGGGAAGTCCACTCCAGCTGCCAGCCCGACTTACAAGTCCACACCCCGAGCGTCTTTAA
>NZ_JBHYGR010000005.1:19395-37589 GCF_042738155.1 Kitasatospora sp. NPDC059088
GCTACCGGGGTGCCCCCCCCCGTGGGGTTGGGGGGCCTATCGGGTCCCCCCGGTCTTGCCGCCCGGCCTCATTCGCGGGGCGGCAGCGGTGAGCGGTCAGAGGAGCTGGAAGGTCCACTCCTGCTGCCAGCCCGACTTACAGGTCCACACGCCGAGCTGCTTGAAGTCGGCGTCGTGGGCGAGGCAGTTGTCGTCGTCGATCTGGACCCGGTACTTCCCCCCGCCTACGCTCTTGAACTGCCACTTCTGGTTGGAGGTGTCACCCCACGCCTGCTGCTCGGCGACGTAGGTGTCGGGGTTCTCGGTGAGGTTGTACCCGAGGTCGTTGACGATCCGGTAGCGGTCCCCGCCCAGCGGCTTGATCGTCCAGCGGGACCCCTTGTACCCCAGGACCCCGGCCACGATCGGCGAACCCCAGCTGGCGGTCTCGGTGGGCGCCGACGCGCCCAGCCCGTTGGCGAGCTTGAGGAACAGCGGCCGCTCGGTCGGAACGCTGGCGCCACCGCCACCGCCGGTGCCACCGCCCGTGCCACCGCCGCCGGTGCCGGGGTCGGGCTTGGTCGGCGTGGTCCCGCCGCCGGAGTAGCCCTCCAGCACCCACTCCTGCTGCCAGCCCGACTTGCACGTCCACACACCGAGCTGCTTGAAGTCGGCGTCGTGGGCGAGGCAGTCGTCCTCGGAGATCCGGATCCGGTACTTGCCGTTGCCGACCGGGACGAGCTGCCACTTCTGCCGGTCGGCGTTGCTCCACGGCTGGAGCTCGGCCATGTAGTTGCTGTTCTCGGTGAGTTCCAGCCCGTACGAGCTGGTGATCCGGTAGCGGCCGCCGCCCACCGAGGTGATCTTCCACTTGGACTCGTTGCCGCCCCGGATGCCCGGGACGACCGACGCGCCGGCCGAACCGCCGACCGGAACGGCGCCCAGCCCGTTGTCGAGCTTGAGGATCACGTCGGCGCCGTTGGCGGGCGTGGTCGGGGTGGTGGTCGGCGGGGTGCCGCCCCAGGCCCAGTTCTGGTTGGGCGCGTCCCGCTTGTCCTCGGAGCCGCAGCCCCAGGCCACCACCGGGCTGCCGTTGCCGGTCTGCGAGTTGAAGTCGTCGATGCAGACGTCCTTGGAGCGGTCCTCCTGGTCCACCAGGTGCCGGAAGCCGCCACTGGCCGACATGTTCCAGCGCTGCCCCGGATTGTCCAGGCAGTCCCAGACCTGGAGCTTGTTCCCGGGCGAGGTGTTGTTGCCGGGCAGGTCCAGGCACTTGCCGTTGGCCGCCTGGAGCCGGTACCCGTTGTAGGTCCAGCGCTGCGCGTCGCCGCCGTTGCACTCCCACATCTGCACGGGGGTGCCGTTCGCGGTGCCGTTGCCGCTGACGTCCAGGCAGGCGTGGTGGTCGCGGCTGATGTCGGGGGTCAGGCTGCCGGTCCGGGTGCCGTAGCCCGAGCGCCCGGGGAAGTGGATGCTGCGGACGTCGCCGTCGCACTTGTAGGGCCGCGCGGTGCCCGACCGGCAGGTCCACGACTCCTTCTTGACGCTGTCGCCGTCCTGGCCGACGAACGCCCAGTTCATGAAGCCGCCGTCGGTGCGGTTGCGGAAGGTCGAGTCGCCCTGGAAGACCCAGATCCGGAACACGTCGTAGCCGGAGGGATCCTTCTTGTCCTTGTCCAGGAAATGGTTGAGCTTGTACGTGGTGTCGAGCAGCACCCCGCGCATGTCGGCCTTGTACTCACCCTTGAACCATTCGGTGTCGTACAGGTCGGTGCCCACCGTCTTGTACACCAGGACGTTGAACCCCGGGAACTTCTGGCTCAGCTTGGACGCGGTGTTCTGGGTGAACTCCGCATTGTCCAGCTTGTTGTTGTTCGCGGCGGCACGCATGCCCTTGATCATGTCGAAGGCCGAATTGATCAGCGCGGTCATGCAGTTGCCGCCACCCACGGCGGCCGGGGTGCCGCAGGTGGTGTCCACGGGGGGCGCCGCCGACGCCGTCGGGGCCTGAACGGCCAGGCCGCCGGACAGGGCGACCGCGGCGAGCCCACAGGCCAGGGCGCGTTTCAGGCGGGACAGGGATTGCACGTCAATTCCATCCTTCTTCTCGGTAAAGCTGGATGGTAGGGCCGGAAATCCCGCTGCAGCGGCACTGTTGACGGTATTCATACGTCCCGAGCGAAAAGGCGTGAGGATTTTTACGCGCTACCCCGGAAGCACCGGACGGTTATCACGAATTGATGTCTTTCGGCGCCGCATGGGCGCCAACACTGTTGGGGCCTGCACAGGAAGTCGGCCCCGCCGACTTCCTGTGCAGGGCGCGAGCGGACGCCACGTCCGCCGCGAAGTCCTCATCCGGTCCAAGCCGCCGGAGAACGTCGTTGAGCGCGGCACCATTTCCCACAGGCGTCGGCCCGCTCACCGCGATGCGACGAGATCGCCCGAGGCAGGGCCGGCGGGCGAGGGGAGGGCGAGTTCGAACCAGACGGTTTTGCCGATGTAACCCTTGCCACGCGGCTCGGCGCCCCAGGAGGTGGCGAGGGCGGCGACGAGTTCGAGGCCCCGGCCGGACTCGTCCTCGGGAGCGGCGTGCCGGGGCACGGGCAGCTTGGGGCTCGCGTCGGAAACCTCGACGCGGAGGAGGGTGGGGGTGGGGAGGAGCAGGCGGACACCGATCAGGCGATCGCGCGGGCCGCGGGCGTGGTGGCACGCGTTGGTGACGAGTTCGCTGAGGAGGAGCAGGGCGGTCTCGGCGGACTCGACGTCGATCTCCCACTCGAAGGCCTGCCGAAGGAGCCGGATCCGGGCACGGCTCGCACTGCGGGGGTGGCGGGGGAGCGTCCACTCGACGGCGTCGGCGGGCTGAGTGATCATCAGAATCCTTGGGGGGATGGATTGCCGGGCGTCACTCGCAAGGGCTGAGTTCGGCCATTTCACCCCTCAAGAGTCGGGAGCCGGGCATACCCTCAGTAGTCACACCGTCGGTACAGCGTGAGAGTCGACCGCTGGATGACCAGGGGCGATGAGGGGGTTCGGGATGACCACGCCGAAGCAGAACCCGATGGCCTGGAAGTACTGCGGCGATCAGATCAAGCGGTGGCGGGAGCAAGCAGGGGTCACCCGCGAGCAGTTGTGCAAGGCGGCGAGCTACGACTACGAGAGCGTGCGGTCGATGGAGGCGGGGAGGCGGCGGCCGTCACTCAAGCTGCTCCAGGCGGCGGATGAGTTGTGCAACGCGAAGGGAATGCTGCTGGGGGCTCACCCGTACCTCATCCCGGAGACCAGGCCTGCGCGCAGCGATGTCTTCTTCGAGGTCGAGAAGGAGGCAGTCGCCTGCTACTTCTATGAGGCCCTTTACATCCCGGGCTTGCTGCAGACCGAGGACTACGCCAGGACGGTTCTCAGCCGCCACATGCCGCCCGTGGACGACGCCACCATTGAAGAACGCCTAGCGATCCGCCTCAAGCGGCAAGTGAGGCTCTTGGAGCCCGAGGTGATGTTCAGCTTCACCATCTACGAAGCGGCCCTCCACACTTCCGTCGGAGGCAGGAAGGTCATGAAGGAGCAGCTCCACCGGCTGCTTGAGTTCGAGAACTCACGCAACACCCAGATTCAGATCGTGCCCACCGAGCAGATTCCCCCTTCAGGCCTCTCGGGATCGCTCATCATCTTGGAAACGATCAACAACGAGCAGTATGCGTATGTTGAGACGCATGGAACGAACGCTCTCCACTCCGAACCGCGACTCGTGGGCCAGCTCAGCCGACGCCACGCGATGATCCGCTCGCAGGCCCTGAACCCGAAAGAATCAGCACAGTTCCTCCGAAAGGCACTGGAGCAACTATGAACGCCACCATGCCGTGGTTCCGTTCCAGCTACAGCGACCACGACGCCGGCAACTGCGTCGAGGTGGCTCCCTCCCCCTCCGCCATCCACGTCCGGGACTCCAAGGACAAGGCCGGCCCGACCCTCACGTTCTCCCCCGAGGCGTGGTCCGCCTTCGTCACCTTCGCCACCGAAGCTCAAGCCACCGACGCCGAGTGACCCTTTAGTCGAATGGGTGGGCAACCACCTTCCAACCACCCCTGCACGCAGCACATATGACTTATCGTCACGACTTCACCACCACCCGTCGCGCCGTGTAGCGTGCCCATAACGAGAACAACCCCCGACCGGTGCTACCAACACCGAACGGGGGTCTGACCACCCCGATCGAAGAGAGAGCTCGATCCTGTGGCTACCCATGACTCTACCGCCATGGCCTCCCCCGGATACGGCAAGCAGTCCGCCCCTGGCGAACTCCCCCGCGCTGCGGCCGACTTCTCCCACCTCCCGGCCCGCGAGGCGTACCTCGCCTCGTTCGTCGACCACCTCCCCGACGGTGCCGCGATGGACGTCAAGACCCTCGCCGCCATCAACCCCCTCTTCGGGCAGATGGCCGTCCGCACGGCCCTCAACAACCTCTCCACCGCAGGTCACCTGCGTCGCGTCCGCGAGCGCGTGAACGCCGACCGTCCGCAGTGGGTGTTCCGCACCTACTTCTCCCGGACGCCCCGCTCCGACGCCTGGTGGAACCACTTCATCGCCACCGGGGAGGAACTCCAGGCCCCGGAGGCGTCAACGGATTCGGCGCCCGATCCCCCGGAAGAGCGATGCGCCGTCGCCTCGCCCGCTTACGCCGCCCTCGCCGGCCTCGGCCTCACGGACGCCCGCCTCCCGCTCTCCGCCGCCGACTGCGCGGCCCTCGAACCGCTCGCCGCCGAGTGGTTCGCCCGGGGCGCCACCCCGGCCCTCTTCACGGCCGCCCTCACCGCAGGCCTCCCGCCGGACGGCATCCACAGCCCGGCGGCCTTCACCCGCCGCCGCCTGCTCGACAAGCTGCCCCCGGAACGCCCACTCCCCCAACAGCAGGCCGCCCGCATCGCCGAGTGCACCGACTGCCGCACCCCGTGCCGCCCGCACGCCCTCCTCGGCGGCCTCTGCCGCACCTGCCGCGGCACCCCCACGGCCCCGCCGCCGTCGCACCGGCACCTCTCCCCGGCCGCCGTCCGCGCACATGCCGCACGTGTCCGCCGAGCGGTGATCACATCAGCGCGATCGTGAATATTCACAGGCCGGAGCGTGAACCTATGCAAAATCCCAAGGTGAAGTAGGTTACAAACCTTGCAATCCAAGACGCCCGGTTTGCCCACATGCTGAGATCCGTGCGATAGTCAAGACATCGAGAACTTCGGCGGGCCCGACCTGGCACTGCCGACACCCATCGCGCGACACGCACCCCCTTGGCCGCGCGATGACCTGCACGGGCCCCCACCGCCGACCACGGCGAATCCGGGGGCCCTGCGCGTATCCGGACCCTGACGCCCGGGCCCGGAAACCAGCACCCGGAAGCCCGCCCCTCAGCTCCGCTCGCGGACCTTCAACTCGAACCAGACGCCCTTGCCCCGCGGCAGCAGGTCCGCACCCCACCGGTCCGCCAGGTCGTCGACGATCTTCAGGCCGCGCCCGCGCTCGTTCACCGGCCGGGGCTCGGCGAGGATCATGCAGGGCAACGCCCTCGACGAATCGCGGACCTCGATCCGCAGCCACCCGGGCTTGCGGCTGACGTGCAGCCCGATGGTGCGCCCGGCGGCGTGCCGCACCGCGTTGGCCACCAGCTCGCTGGTGAGCAACTCACCGGCCTCCAGGTGCTGGTGGAGCTCCCAGGACTCCAGGACGTTCAGGACCAGCCGACGGGCCACCGGGCCCGACTCCGGCCGGGACGGCAGCCGCACCTCGTTGGGCGCGGACTGGTCGCACAGTCTGCCGGAGTACATCTCCTGCAGCTCCTCGGAGCTGAGCCGCTCCAGCGCCGCGAGCGCACCCTGGACGTCGATCCACGACGCCTCCGCGACCCTGCCGGCCACGGGAACCGATGACTGATCTGCTTCGCCCCAACCCGCCATGCCGTCCATCATTGCGGAACGCAAGCGGCCGCGTACGGACAATGAGCAAACGATCTCGCCCGAGTCGGCATATGCCTCCAGCAACCCGGCCCCGGAAAAGCGTCGACCCGGGCCGACCGAAGTCAAGCCCGGGTTGACGTCTCACCGCAGCGACCTGCTGGTTACCACTTGCTCCACGGCAGGTTCCAGCCGCTCAGCCCGTTCGCCGGGTCGAGCGTCTCCTTCTTGATGGAGTTCTTCACGGTGACGACGTCCCCGACCAGCGTGTCCGCGTAGAACTTGCCCATCGAGGTGGAGTCCCCGCCGCCCTTGACGTCGCGCAGGCCCACGCAGCCGTGGCTGACGTTGTCCTCGCCGAAGGCGGAGCCGCTCCAGTAGTTGCCGTGCACGTACGTCCCGCTGGTGGTCAGCCGCATCGAGTGCGGCACCTGGAGGTCGTAGGACGCGCCGGTCATCCCGGGCAGGGTGCTGGACTGCATCCGCACCGTGCCCTCCTTGGACATGACCACCATCGTGCCGTTCCAGGTGGGGTGTTCGTCCGAGCCGGAGGTGATGTCGATGGAGTTCGACTGGCCGTCCCGGACCACCGTCATCGTGTGCGCGGCGGCGTCAACCGTCGAGACCTGGGATCGCCCGATCGTGAAGGGCTCGTCCCGGTCGCTGCCGTACACCCCGGGGGCGATCTCCACGCTCTTGAGGCGGTAGTGCACCGTCACCTTGGTGCCCGGCTTCCAGTACTCCTCCGGGCGGAAGTCCACCCGGCGGTCGTCGAACCAGTGGCCCTTGACCTTGGTGCCGTCGCTGGCCTCGAAGGTGATGCCGTTCAGGACGGCGTCCTTGTTCTTGACGTCCTTGCTGAAGTCCACCGAGACGATCATGCCGACGCCGTACATCGCGTTGTCGTCCACGTTGTCGGAGGCCTTGGCGAGCGCCGCCGGGGTCAGCGTGGTGAAGCTGCTGTCCGCCTCGGCGACCGCGCCGTTGGCGTCCGCCGCCATCGCGCTGACCTGGTAGGCGGTGCCCACCGAGAGCCCGGCGGACGGGGTCCAGCTGGCGCCGTCCGCGGCGATCGTGCCGGGGACCTCCTTGCCGGCCTTGTCGCTCACCTTGACGGTGGTCAGCTTGCCGCCCGTCGCACCGATCTTGAGCGTGCCCGGCGCCACGTCCACCGCGCCGTTCTTCGGCTCGATGCTCACCGCGGCCGTGGACACCTTCGGCGCCGAACTGCCGGGCGCCGAGGCGGACGCCGAGGCCCCGGCGCCGGCCCCCAGATCGGCCTTGGCGGCGCCGCTCCCGCTGCCGCCCCCGTTGCCGCCGCCACAGGCCGCGGTCAACGTCATCGCCCCGCCGACCAAACCGACGGCCACCACTCTGCGTATCGACCTCATCGCCGATTCCCTCCCTTGCTCCCCGCGGTCACGACGGACCCGCCCCATAGATGTGCCGGGCCACCGGAAAGGTTGCGCCGTTCGAGGGGCTTTCTGCCCCGAAAACCGAGCGGCCCGACCACCCCAACGGGTGAGTCCGGGCCGCTCGTACAGAAATCCGACCGGGCCTACCAGTTGGCCCAGGCGATGTTCCAGCCGCCCAGCCCGTTGGAGGGCGAGACGGTCTTCTCCTTGCTGTTCACGACCTTCACGACGTCGCCGACCATCGAGTCGTTGTAGAACTTGCCGGCCACCGAGGAGTCGCTGCCGCCCTGCACGTCCTGCATCGAGATGCAGCCGTGGCTGCCGTTGAGGTTGCCGAACGGCATGCCCTTGTACCAGTAGTTGCCGTGCACGAAGGTGCCGGAGGTGGTCAGCCGGATCGCGTGCGGCACGTCCTTGATGTCGTACTCGCCGCCCAGGCCGACGGTGCGCGAGTCCATGTGGGTGATGCCCTCCTTGGCCATCACCACCATCGTCCCGCTCCAGGACGGCGTCGCGTCCGCGCCCATGGTGACCGGCAGGGTGGTGCTCTTGCCGTCCCGCTCGACCGTCATCTTGTGGGACTTGGCGTCGGCGGTGGAGACCATCGAGCGGCCGATGTTGAACGGCTCGTCCTTGTCCACGTCGCCGTAGACGCCCGGCGCGATCTCGACGCTCTTCAACCGGTACTTGATGGTCACCTTGGTGCCCGGCTTCCAGTAGTCCTCCGGGCGGAAGTCCACCCGGCGACTGTCGAACCAGTGGCCCTTGACCTTGGTGCCGTCGCTGGCCTCGAAGGTGATGCCGTTCAGGACGGCGTCCTTGTTCTTGACGTCCTTGTTGAAGCTCACCGAGACGATCATGCCGACGCCGTAGGTGCCGCCGTCGGCGATGTTGTCGTTGACGGAGGCCTTCTTCTCCGGCGTCAGCGTGGTGAACGAGGTCGTCGACGCGGCCACCAGCCCGGCGTCGTCCTTCGCCTGCGCGTTCACCTTGTACGCCATGCCGACGGCGAGCGCCGCCGCGGGCTTCCAGCCGGCGCCGTCCGGGGCGATCGCGCCCTCGACCGGCTTGCCGTTCTTGTCGGTCACCTCGACCGCGGTCAACTTGCCGTTGGAGACCGAGACCTGGAGCGCGTTCGGCGCGACGTCCTCGGCACCGTCCTTCGCCGACACCGAGAGCACCGCCGCCGAGGTCTTCGGCGTGGCCGCACCGCCGCCGCCGGGGGCGGCCGTCCCGCCGGCGTCCGCCGGGGCCGCCGCCGTCGCGTCACCCGAGGTGGCGCCCTTGTCGTCGTTGCACGCCGCGGTGAGCAGCAGCACGCTCCCCATGACCAGTGCCATCGCGCCCCTGCGCCGGTAGCGCCCACCGGTGCGTATCGCAGCGCCGGCCGTGTTCCCCGTCTTCACGGAATCTCCCCTCCAGGTATTCACTCACTTGACGCGATGGGCGCCCGGAAGAGTTGCACCGGGTCCCGATCTTTCGCATCGGGCCCGACGCGTCGGAGCAGGATAACCGTGCGGTCCGAGCGGATCCCGGGGAGGTGGCTGGGGGGAGGTGGCTACCGCAGCGCGCTGCCCGCCACCCACTGGTCCCACGGCACGTTCCAGCCGTTCAGCCCGTTCGACGGCGGCACGAAGTCCCCGGCCGAGGCCCGCACCTCGATCACGTCGCCCGGGACGGTGTGCTCGAACAGCCACCCCGCCGGGGTGTCCTTGCCGGCGCCCCCCTTGGCGTCCGCCAGCCCGATGCAGCCGTGGCTGGTGTTCGCGGTGCCGAACACCCCTTGGTCCGCCCAGTAGTTGCCGTGCAGGAAGGTTCCGGAGGTGGTCAGCCGCATCGCGTGCGGGACGTCCTTGATGTCGTACTCGTCGCCCATCCCGACGGTCTGCGAGTTCATCCGGGTCAGCTTGTACTTCTCCGACACCACCATCACCCCCCGGTAGGTGGAGTGCTCGGGGCTGCCCCCGGAGACCTTGAGCACCCGCACCACCTTGCCGCCCGGCCCGGACCGGACCGTCAGGGTGTGCGCGTCCAGGTCCACCGTGGACACCTGGGCCCGGCCCACCGTGAAGCGCAGGTCCCGGTTCTGGCTGCCGAACGCCCCCGGCGCCCCCTGCACGTCCTTGAGCCGCAGCGCCACCGTCACCTTGGTGCCGGCCGCCCAGTACTGCTGCGGGCGGACGTCCAGGCGCTGGTTGCCGAACCAGTGCGCCGCCACCGGCACCGGCGGGTCCGCGGTGACCTGCACGGCCCGCTCCACCGCCGCCCGGTCGGCGATCGGCCTGCTGAACCGCAGCGAGACCGGCATCCCGACCCCGACCGTGGACCCGTCCTCCGGCGTGAAGAACGCCACGAAGGTGTGCGCCCGGGCCGCCGTGGAGAACTCCGAGTGCTGGGCCGCCCGCTGGCCCTGGTCGTCCTCCGCGACCGCGTCCAGGGTGAAGGCCGTCCCCAGCGGCAGCGCCCCCTCCGGCGCCCAGCTGGCACCGTCCGCGCCGATCGCCCCCGGCAGCTCGACCCCCTTCGCGTCGGCCAGCCGCACCGACACCAGCCGCCCCTGCGTCACGCCCACCCGCACCGGCCCCTCCGGCGGCACGTCCTGCGCCCCGTCCGCGGGCACCGCCGCCAGCACCGCCCGCGACGGCGGCGGAGGCGGCGTGGGCGCCCCGGCCCCCACCGCGTCCCCCGCCGGCGCCCCGGCCGACCCGCCGCAGCCGCTGACCACGGCCAGACAGCACACCGCCGCCGCCACCCGGCGCGCCCACACCCCACCTCGGCGCCGCATCCCGGGGCCTCCCACTGCTCGGGTCCGACGCCTGGAACACCGGACTCCGGGAACAACGACCCCGAACCACCCCGGGACACGCGCCCACCACCCGCACCACCCCATCCCCACCGACCACCCCCACCCCCCGACCGGGGCGAGCGGGACACGCTGCGGGAGGGGACGGTGGAAGGGGTGGGTGCGGAGAGGGGCGTAAACGGGAAAGAGAAGGTGAACGGGGCCCGGGACCCCCCGTTCAGGGAGGGCACGACCATGACCTCAGGCCAGGACCTGGAAGCCGAGGAGGCCGGGGTACGGCCGGGCAGCTGGCAGCCCCTGGGCGCCCGCTTCCGGACGGACCGGCCGGGCGGCCCCGGCACCAACTTCGCCCTCTGGGCGGCCGGTGCCGAGGCCGTCGACCTGTGCCTGTTCGACGAGGACGGCCGGGAGCACCGCCACCGCCTCACCGAGCAGGACCTCCAGGTCTGGCACGCCTTCCTCCCCGGCGTCCGCCCCGGCACCCGCTACGGCTTCCGGGTGCACGGCCGCTGGGACCCGTGGACGGGCGCCCGCTGGAACCCCGCGAAGCTGCTGCTCGACCCGTACGCCCGCGCCGTCGACGGCTGCTACACCTCCCACGACGCCGCGTGCTCCGCCGTCCGCAACTGGCCGGAGGCCGACGTCGCCGACACCGTCCGGGACAACCGCGACTCCGCCCCGTACGTGCCCAGATCCGTGGTCGTCCACGACGACGACGACTGGTACGACGACCACCGCCCGAAGACCCCCTGGGCCGAGACCGTCCTCTACGAGCTGCACGTCCGCGGCTTCACCATGCGCCACCCCGACATCCCCCCGCACCTGCGCGGCACCTACGCCGGCCTGGCCCACCCGGCCGCCCTCGCCCACCTCACCCGCCTCGGGGTGACGGCCGTCGAGCTGCTGCCGGTGCACCAGTACGCCAGCGAGGACCACCTCCAGTCCCGCGGCCTGGTCAACTACTGGGGCTACAACACCGTCGGCTACTTCGCCCCGCACGCCGGCTACTCCGCCTCGGGCTCACGCGGCGGCCAGGTCGGCGAGTTCAAGCGGATGGTCCGCGCCCTGCACGCCGCCGGGATCGAGGTGATCCTGGACGTGGTGTTCAACCACACCGCCGAGGGCGCCGAGCTGGGGCCCGCCCTCTCCCTGCGCGGCATCGACAACGCCGGCTACTACCGGCTGGCCCCGCACCGCCCGCGCGGCTACGCCGACTACACCGGCTGCGGCAACACCCTGGACACCCGCCGCCCGCAGGTGATCCGGCTGATCACCGACTCGCTGCGCTACTGGGTCTCCGAGATGGGCGTGGACGGCTTCCGCTTCGACCTCGCGGCCGCCCTGGCCCGGGCGAGCGACGGCGTCGACATGGAGCACCCCTTCCTCGCCGCGATCGCCCAGGACCCCCTGCTGAGCCGGGTGAAGCTGATCGCCGAGCCGTGGGACGTCGGCCCGGGCGGCTACCAGGTCGGCGGCTTCCCCCCGCTGTGGGCCGAGTGGAACGACCGCTACCGCGACACCGTCCGGGACTTCTGGCGCGGCGCCCGCCCGGACGTGCGCGAGCTCGGCTACCGGCTGGCCGGCTCCTCCGACCTCTACCAGCGCGCCGGCCGCCGCCCGTACGCCTCCGTCAACTACGTGACGGCGCACGACGGTTTCACCCTGCGCGACCTGGTCTCCTACGACCGCAAGCACAACGAGGCCAACGGCGAGGCCAACCGGGACGGCACGGACGACAACCGCTCCTGGAACCACGGCACCGAGGGCGAGACCACCGACCCGGAGGTGAACGCCCTGCGGCTGCGCCAACTGCGCAACCTGACCGCCACGTTGCTGCTCTCCGCGGGCGTCCCGATGATCACCGCCGGGGACGAGCTGGGCCGCACCCAGGGCGGCAACAACAACGCCTACTGCCAGGACGGCGAGGTCAGCTGGCTGGACTGGTCGCTGCTGGAGCAGCCCGGCTGGCAGGAGCTGTGCGCACTGACCGGACGGCTGGTCCGGCTGCGCCGGGCCCACCCGGTGCTGCGCCGGCGGGCGTTCTTCTCCGGCCGGGCCGCCACTCCCGGGGGACAGCCGGACCTCGCCTGGTTCACCCCGCTGGGCAAGGAGATGACCGAGGCCGACTGGTTCGGCCCCACGGCCTGCCTCGGCATGCTGCTCTCCGGCGCCGCGCTGCCCGAACGGGACGACACCGGGCTCCCGCTGGCCGACGACAGCTTCCTGCTGCTGCTCAACTCCGGCCCCGAACCGGTGGCGTTCACCCTGCCCGGCGAACCCTGGGCGGAGCCGGAGGCCGCCTACGAGACGGTGCTGGACACGGCCGCCGCGGGCACCGGCGAGGCCCGGCCGCGGGGCGCGGTGGTACTGGGCGGGCGCTCGCTGCAACTGCTGCGCGCACCCGCCCGCGACGCCCTGGTCAGTTGAAGGGGTGGCTGACCTCGACGTTCTCCAGGACGCCGAGCGCGTCCGGCACCAGCACCGCCGCCGAGAAGTAGGCGCTGACCAGGTAGGAGGAGAGCGCCTGCTCGTTGATGCCCATGAAGCGGACGTTCAGGCCGGGCTCGACCTCGTCCGGGATGCCGACCTGGGTGAGGCCGACCACGCCCTGGTCGTCCTCGCCGACGCGCAGCGCGAGGAAGGAGGTGGTCCGGTCGGCCGCCACCGGGATCTTGTCGCAGGTGAGGATCGGCACCCCGCGCCAGACCGGCCGCCGCTTGCCCAGGACGTCGACCGTGCCCGGGTCGATGCCGCGCTTGGTGCACTCCCGCTCGAAGGCGGCGATCGCCTTCGGGTGGGCGAACAGGAAGTCGGTGTCGCGGCGCATGGAGAGCAGCTCGTCCAGGTCGTCCGGGGTGGGCGCGCCCGAGTGGGTCTGGATCCGCTGGTCGAAGTCGGCGTTGTGGAGCAGGCCGAACTCCGGGTTGTTGATCATCTCGTACTCCTGCCGCTCGCGCAGGGCCTCGATGGTCAGCCGCAGCTGTTCCTCGGTCTGGTTCATCGGCTTGCTGTAGAGGTCGGCGACCCGGGTGTGCACCTTGAGCACGGTCTGCGCGACGCTCAACTCGTACTCGCGCGGCGCCAACTCGTAGTCCACGAAGGCGCCGGGCAGCTCGTACTCGCCCTGGTGGCCGGCCGAGAGGTCGATCTCCGCCTCGCCGTGGGCGTTCTGCGCCTGGGCGGCGTCGGCGGCGAAGCCCAACAGCTGCTCGCGCAGCGGCGCGGAGCGGTCGACCAGCTCCTGCAGCCCGGCCGCGTTCAACGCCATGGCGACGCCGGCGGTGCCCGCCCGCACGGTGTACGGCCAGCTGCCGCCGGGCTCGGTGATCACCTCGTCACCGACGTGGTCGCCGTCCGCGAGGGTGCCGAGCACCGTCTCCTCGCCGTACTTGCCGGTGCCGATCCGGTCGACCTTGCCGTGGGCGATCAGGAACACCTCCTCGATCGGCGCCCCCTCCCGCACCAGGACGTCGCCCGGCGCGAAGTCCCGCTGCACGAAGCGGCGGGCCAGCTCGGCCAGCACCTCCTGGTCCTCGAACCCGCGCAACGCCGGCACCTCGGCCAGCGAGGGCGCGATCACCGTCACCGTGGAACCGGCCTTGGCGAAGCCCACCCGGCCGCGCCCGGGGGCATAGCTGAGGCGACGGTTGACCCGGTACGTACCCGCGCTGACCTGCACCCACGGCAGCACCCTGAGCAGCCAGCGGGAGGTGATCTCCTGCATCTGCGGCTTCGACTTGGTGGTCGTCGCCAGGTTGCGGGCGGCCGTGGTGCTGAGGCTGAGCTGGGCCCTGACCTGCACGGTTGCCGATCCTGGGCCGGGGGTGGGCTCGGTGTCGACCGTCATGTCCACACACTCCTGTCACTCGCTTGCCAATGAGCGTCCGTCAGGAGATGTAATCGGCCGTTCGGCAGGCGCCCGCAAGAGGCGCACGGCGCACTCCTCCCTGCACGAACGGCTCCGCACTCCCCTCAGCACGCCCTCGCGTCACCCGTTCGGGTGGCCGGTTCTCGGCGGCCTTCACCGACAGGGGCGAAAAACCGGATGAGAAATGACGGGCACTCTGCCTACCCTCACCGCGATGGCCGAGAACCGACAAGACTCCGACCGCACGACCGGGCGACGCCGCTCCACGGTCCGCTCACTGCTGCGCCTGTGGCCCTACGCCCGGGCCGTCCGCGGCCGGCTCCTGGTCTCGGTGTCGGCCGCCACCCTCGCCATGCTGAGCACCCTGGCCGTCCCGGTGGTGCTCGGCCGGATCGTCGACGGCCCGCTCGCCCGGCACGACCTCGACGCGCTGTGGCCGCCGATCGGCCTGCTGCTGCTCCTCGGACTGGTCGAGGCCGCCCTGTTCTACACCCGCCGGGTGGTGCTGTCCCGCCCGCTGGGCCGGCTGGAGGCGGCCATGCGCGCCGACCTCTACGCCAAGCTCCAGCGGCTGCCGGTCTCCTTCCACGACCGCTGGGGCTCCGGCCAGATGCTCTCCCGGGCCACCACCGACATGAACGCCATGCGGCTCTTCCTGGCCTTCCCGCTGGTGTTCCTGGTCGTCAACTCGGTGACCTTCCTGGCCGGCACGGTGCTGATGTTCGCCCAGGACTGGCGGCTCGCCGTGATCATCCTGCTGCCCGCCGCGCCGCTGCTGGTGCTCACCCGGCGCTTCGAGTCCGAGTACTCCGTCACCGCCCGGCTCGCCCAGGACCAGAACGGCGACCTCGCCACCGTGGTCGAGGAGTCGGTGCTCGGCATCCGCATCCTCAAGGCCTTCGGCCGGCACCGCGCGATGGCCGAGCACTTCCGCGCCCAGTCCCACCGGCTGCGCCGCACCGAGCTGAGCAAGGCGCACCAGCTCGCCAACCTGTGGGCGGTCATCGTCGGCCTGCCGGAGATCGCGCTGGGCTGCGCCCTGGCCGTCGGCGCCTACCTCGTCGCCCACGACGAGCTGAGCGCCGGCACCCTGGTCGCCTTCCTCTCCACCGCGCTCGCGCTGCGCTGGCCGGTCGAGTCGCTCGGCTGGCTGCTCGCCTACGCCAACGAGGCCGCCACCGCCACCGACCGGTTCTTCGAGGTCATCGACGAGCCCGAACCCGCCGAGCCCGCCGACCCGGCCACCGCGACCGCCGCCCCCGGCACCCCGGGCACCCCGGGCACCCGGGACGGCATCCGCTTCACCGGCGTCCGCTTCCGCTACCCCGACGCCCCCGACGACACCCCCGACCTGCTGGCCGGCATCGACCTGCACGTCCGCAGCGGCGAGACGATGGCCCTGGTCGGCGCCACCGGCAGCGGCAAGACCACGCTCACCGCCCTGCTCCCCCGGCTGTACGAGGCCACCGGCGGCCGGATCTCCCTGGACGGCCGGGACATCGCCGAGCTGCCCCGGCAGGAGCTGCGCGAGCTCGTCGCGGTCGCCTTCGAGGAGCCCACCCTGTTCTCCGCCACCGTCCGGGAGAACGTCCTGATGGGCGCCCCCGGCGCGGACGACCGGCAGCTGGCCTCCGCCCTGGCCACCGCCCAGGCCGGCTTCGTCGAGAAGCTCCCGGCCGGGGTGGGGACCGAGGTCGGCGAGCAGGGCCTGAGCCTGTCCGGCGGCCAGCGCCAGCGCCTCGCGCTGGCCCGCGCCGTGGTCGGCGACCCGCCCTTCCTGGTGCTGGACGACCCGCTCTCCGCGCTCGACGTGCACACCGAGGCCCTGGTCGAACGGGCGCTGCGCGAGGTACTCGGCTCCACCACCGCCCTGGTGGTCGCCCACCGCCCCAGCACGGTGCTGCTCGCCGACCGGGTCGCGGTGCTCGCGGACGGCCGGATCGAGGCCGTCGGCACCCACCAGGAACTGCTCCGGGACTGCCCCCGCTACCGCGAACTGATGTCGGGCGAGGCCGCCCCGGTGCCCGAGGGCCCGTTCGTCCTTGAGGAGGGCTCCACCCGATGACCACCACCGTCGAACCCGCCGGGCCCGCCGCGGCCGACCGGAGCGACCAGACCGACCCGACCGTCCCGGCCGAGGAGGAGCTGCCCGCGCCCCCGGCGGACGAGGAGGACATCCCCGTCCCGCCCGGCGCGCCCCGGGCACTGCTGCGCTCGCTGCTCGCCCCGCACCGGGCCCGGATCACCGTCGCCATGGTGGTGATCCTGGTCCAGCAGGCCGCCCTGCAGTCCGGCCCGCTGCTGGTCGCGGTGGCGATGGACCGCGGCATCCCGGCGCTGCGCGCGCACGACTCCGGCCCGCTGGTCGCGGTGGTGGCCGGCTACCTCTTCTGCGCCCTGCTCAGCCCGCTGCTGCAGTGGGTGTTCATCAAGATCAGCGCCCGGGTGAACCAGGACGTCCTGCTGGACCTGCGCGGCCGGATCTTCCGGCACGCCCAGCGGCTCAGCCTGGACTTCCACGAGCGCTACACCTCGGGCCGGATCATCTCCCGGGCCACCAGCGACATCGACGCGCTGCGCGAACTGCTCTCCGAGGGCCTCCAGGAGCTGCTGACGGTCTTCCTGTCGGTCTGCTACATCTCGGTGCTGCTGGTGGTGCTGGACTGGCGGCTGGGCCTGGCCTCGCTGGCGGCCTTCCTGCCGCTGGCCCTGGTCGCCCACTCCTTCCGCACCCGCTCGCGCCGGGTCTACCGCCGCTCGCGGACGGCCGCCGCCTCGATGATCGTGCGCTTCACCGAGACCATGAACGGCATCCGCCCGGTGCAGGCCTTCCGCCGCGAGAAGGCCAACGACGCCGCCTTCGGTGTGGTCAACCGCCAGGCCTCGGCGGCCAACGCGGAGGGCTTCATGGAGCTCGCCCGGTACGTCGGCCTCTCCCGCGCCACCGCCAACGTCTGGTTCACCGGCATCGTGCTGATGGGCGCCTACCTGGTCGCCGACGACGCGCTGGAGCTGGGCGTGCTGACCGCCTTCGCGCTCTACCTGCGCCGCCTGTTCGACCCGATCGACCAGCTGGCGATGTTCCTGAACAGCTACCAGGCCGCCGCCGCGGCCCTGGAGAAGATCGCCGGCCTGCTCGCCCACGAACCGACCGTCGCCGAGCCGGCCGAGCCGGTCGAACTGCCGCCCCCGCCCCGAGCCGAAGGGCGCGCCGGTGCCGAAAGCGATGAGCGACAAGCGACCGACGAAGGAGGGAGTGCCGGAGCGAAGAACGTCGGCACCGGGTCGGAGCGCCCGGAGGCGAGCGGGCGAGTCACAGCCAAGGGACGAACGGTCTCCTTCGAGGGGACGCGCTTCGCCTACCGCACCGGCAAGGAGGTGCTGCCGCCCTTCGACCTGCTGATCCCGGCCGGGCAGACGGTCGCGGTGGTCGGGGCGACCGGCGCCGGCAAGTCGACGGTCGCCAAGCTGCTGGCCCGCTTCTACGACCCGACGGACGGCCGGATCCGGCTGGACGGCGTGGACCTGCGCGACCTCGCCACCCCGGAGCTGCGGCGCGGGGTGGTGATGGTGACCCAGGAGTCCTTCCTGTTCTCCGGAACCGTCGCCGAGAACATCGCGATCGGCCGCCCCGGCGCCACCCGCGCCGAGGTCGAGCAGGCCGCCCGGGAGATCGGCGCGTACGGGTTCATCGCCGCGCTCCCGGACGGCTTCGACACCGACGTGCGCAAGCGCGGCGGCCGGATCTCCGCCGGGCAGCGCCAGTTGGTCGCCTTCGCCCGCGCCCTGCTGGCCGACCCGGCCGTGCTGATCCTCGACGAGGCGACCAGTTCCCTGGACGTGCCGGGCGAACAGGCCGTGCAGCGGGCGATGCGCACGGTGCTGGCCGGCCGCACGGCGGTGATCATCGCCCACCGGCTCTCCACCGTGGAGATCGCCGACCGGGTGCTGGTGATGGACCAGGGACGGATCGTCGAGGACGGCTCGCCGCGGCAGCTGATCGAGGGGGAGGGCCGTTTCGCCACCCTGCATCGTGCCTGGCGGGACAGTCTGGTGTAAGAAAGGCCCTGGCCGCAGGGCCCCACAGTTGTGCCCGTCCGGGTGGGCCGTCACGCACCCCGGCGGGCCGCTCCATGAGCGGGCCCCGCCGGCCCCCCGCCCGGCAGATCACCCTCGCCACCAAGTCG
>NZ_JBHYGR010000005.1:37599-56215 GCF_042738155.1 Kitasatospora sp. NPDC059088
GTGGCTTGTTTTCTGTGAAAAACACCCCGCGCCGCCCCCCCCCCACCCGGGTCCCGCCCGTGCGCCCCCCCCTCCCCACGCCGCCCGCGCCCGCTCCATGTCCGGGCCCCGCGGGCCCCGGCCGCGTCAGTTCACCGTCACCACGTAGTCGGTGTGCCAGTCCGGCGAGGGGCGGTCCTCCACCGCGGCCACCACGTCCAGCGTGCCGCCCGGCAGCACCTGCCCGGCGACGGCCGAGGAGTCGATCACCACGGCCGGGTCGATGAAGACCGCGTCCTGGAACCGCGGCCCGCTCGCGTAGTGACAGGTCAGCGTGCGCGGCCCGGTGGCGGTGCAGCCGTACGGGGGCGTGCCGGTCAGCGTGGTGTGCTCGGGCACGGTGACCGCCAGGTCGATCGGGTGCCGCGAGTACGAGGGGCCGGCGTTGTACACCCACAGCGGCAGGTCGATCGTCGCCCCGGGCCTGCCGGTGAGGTCACCGGGCTGCGGGACGGGGTGCCCGGCCTGCCAGGCCGAGGAGGCGCCCACCATGAAGTGGGCCCTGGTGTCGGCGGTGGTCAGGCGGTACGCGGTGGTGTGGCCGGACTGGTCCGGGTCCCCCGGGTAGAAGGCCTGGACGTCGCCGTCGATGGTGAGGAAGGGCTCGGTGATCGGCGCGACGTACAGCGCCAGCCGCTCGACCGAGGCCGCCCCCGGTGCCAGCCCGGCCGGGATCGTGTACGAGCTGCCGGTGCCGAAGTAGGTCAGGGTGACGGCCGGGTCGGCCGACCGGACCACGCCCGGCGCGGGGAGGTGCACCACCACCAGGGTGTCGTCGGTGGTGGCGGCCGGCCCCTGGTTGGTGACCTTCACCTCCAGCGTCCCGGTCCCGCCCGGGACCACCGGGTCCTGCGGCGGGCAGACCTCCAGGGACAGCCGCGCGGTCGCCGGTGGCGCCGGGAGGGGGGCGGTGGCGGCCTGGGCCGGCCACGCCACGAGGAGCACGGAGAGCGCGGCCAGGGCGGCGGCGCGCAGGGTTCGCATCATGGCCTTCACGCTCCCCCCGCCCGTCACCCGGTCCGGGGCCTCAGCGCAGCAGCCCGGCGTCCATCCCCGTCGACTCGGCCGGGAGGGCGACCAGCCCCAACTCGGCCGGCGAGGCCAGCCGGGGGTGCGCGGGCAGCACCCGCACGGTGTACCCGAACGGGCCGGTGCGGCCGAGCTCCAGCGCGCCCTCGTAACGGGTGCGGCCGTCCAGGTCGGGCCCGCCGACCGGCTTGAGGGCGAGCACCTCGGCGTCCGAGATGCCGTCCGTCTCGTCGACCCGGCCGGAGACCGCCTGCACCTCGACGTCGCCCGGCTCCAGCGCGCCGAGCGCGACCTGCACCCGCAGCGCCAGCGAGCTGCCCAGCTCCTGGGCCTCGGCCGGACAGTCCGCCTCGACGTGCTCGACCCGCACGCCCGGCCAGCCCTCCCGGACCTTCGCCTTCCAGCCGGCCAGCTCCCGGGCACAGGCGTGGTCGCGGACCGCCAGCTCGCGCTGGGCCAGCGCCGCCGGGGTGTACAGCCGCTCGACGTACTCGCGGACCATCCGCCCGGCCAGCACCTTGGGACCGAGGGTGACCAGGGTGTGCCGGACCATGGCGATCCAGCGGTGCGGCAGCCCGTCGGAGCCCCGGTCGTAGAACCGGCCGGCGACCTGCTCCTCGATCAGGTCGTACAGCGCGGCGGCCTCGATGTCGTCGCGCCGCTCGGCCTCGCTGCTCTCCGGGTCGAGCACGCCGGCGTCCTCGTCGGCGGTGGGGATCGCCCAGCCGTTCTGGCCGTCGTACCACTCGTCCCACCAGCCGTCCAGGACGGACAGGTTGAGGCAGCCGTTGAGCGCGGCCTTCATCCCGGAGGTGCCGCAGGCCTCCAGCGGCCGCAGCGGGTTGTTCAGCCAGACGTCGCAGCCCGGGTAGAGGTGCTGGGCCATCGCCATGTCGTAGTCCGGCAGGAAGACGATCCGGTGACGCACCGTCGGGTCGTCGGCGAAGGCGACCATCTGCTGGATCAGCCGTTTGCCCCCGTCGTCGGCCGGGTGGGCCTTCCCGGCGACCACGATCTGCACCGGCCGGGTGGGGTGCAGCAGCAGGGCGCGCAGCCGGACCGGGTCGCGCAGCATCAGGGTGAGCCGCTTGTACGAGGGCACCCGGCGGGCGAAGCCGATGGTGAGCACGTCGGGGTCGAGCACCGAGGAGACCCAGCCGAGCTCGGCCTCGCCGGCCCCGCGCTGGCGCCAGGAGGCGCGCAGCCGGCGGCGGGCCTCGTCCACCAGCTGGGCGCGCAGGCTGCGGCGCAGGTCCCAGACCTCGGTGTTGCCGATCCGCTCCAGGCCGGTCCAGCGCTGGGTCTCGCCGGTGGTCATCGCCTCCTCGGCGCGTTCGGCGCCGATCTCGGCGGCGCCCAGGCGGACCACGGCCGGGTCGATCCAGGTGGCGGCGTGCACCCCGTTGGTGACCGAGGTGATCGGCACCTCGGCGGGGTCGAAGCCGGGCCAGAGGCCGTTGAACATCGAGCGGCTGACCTCGCCGTGCAGGGTGGAGACCCCGTTGGCGCGCTGGGCGAGCCGCAGGCCCATGGCGGCCATGTTGAAGAGCTTCGGGTCCCCGCCGGCCCAGGTCTCGGCGCCGAGCGCGAGCACCGGCTCGACCGGGACGCCGGGCAGCGCGGCGTCGCCGTCGAAGTGCCGGGCGACCAGCTCCCGGTCGAAGCGGTCGATGCCGGCCGGGACGGGCGTGTGGGTGGTGAACAGGGTGCCGGCCCGGACGGACTCCAGGGCGGCGGCGAAGTCCAGCCCGGCCCCGGCGGCGACCAGTTCGCGGATCCGCTCGACGCCGAGGAAGCCGGCGTGGCCCTCGTTGGTGTGGAAGACCTCGGGGGCGGGGTGCCCGGTGAGCCGGCAGTAGGCCCGCACGGCCCGGACGCCGCCGATGCCGAGCAGCATCTCCTGGAGCAGCCGGTGTTCGCTGCCGCCGCCGTAGAGCCGGTCGGTGACGTCGCGCTCGGCGGGCGAGTTGGCCTCGATGTCGGAGTCGAGCAGCAGCAGCGGGACCCGCCCGACCTGGGCCTTCCAGATGTGCGCGGCGAGGGTGCGGCCGCCGGGCAGGGCGAGGTCGACCCGGCAGGGGGTGCCGTCGGCCTCCCGGAACAGGCTGACGGCCAGTTCGTCCGGGTCCAGCAGGGGGTAGCGCTCCTGCTGCCAGCCGCTCCGGTCGAGGGACTGGCGGAAGTAGCCGTGCCGGTAGAACAGCCCCACGCCGATGATCGGGACGCCGAGGTCGCTGGCGGCCTTGAGGTGGTCGCCGGCCAGGATGCCGAGGCCACCGGAGTACTGGGGCAGCGCGGCGGCGATGCCGTACTCGGGCGAGAAGTAGGCGATGGCGGTGGGCGGCGGGGTGGCGCCGCCGTCCTGTTGGGCCTGGTACCAGCGCGGGCCGGTGAGGTACTCGCGCAGGTCGTCGGCGAGGTCGCCGAGTCTGCGCAGGAAGCGCCGGTCGGCGGCGAGCGCGGCCAGCCGGGCGGCCGGGACCTCCCCGAGCAGCCGCACCGGGTCCTCGCCGGTCGCGGCCCAGACCTCCGGGTCCACGGACCGGAAGAGGTCCCTGGTCTCGGGGTGCCAGGACCAGCGCAGGTTGAGGGCCAGCTCGTGCAACGGCTGGAGTTGTTCGGGCAGGACGGTGCGGACGGTGAATCTGCGGATTGCCTTCACAGCGGTGAAGCGTAGCCTCGACGCCCGGTCCGACTACGGGTCAAGTGGACTATTGGGCATCCGTTCGGGCTATTGATGAGATCGCATTCGGCGCATTGGTCTGCACGGGGGGCGCGCGAGGCGCACATTTCCGGTCGTCGCGCTACCAATGCGTGAACTCTGCGGAACAGATCCATTTCCGGCTGATCCACGGCCCCGGACAAATCCCGAAACTACTGTCGTACCGCTGCGAAAACCGTGTCGCCGGTGCGAGGATGGCCGAAGGTCGTTGATGCTGCGGGGACAACGACGACGGGTGGCGTCCCCCGTGGAGCAGCACGTCCGAATCCTTTTCGCGTTGATCCTTCCCCTTCTCCCTTAGCCCGTTCGGCGCTCGCCGCGCACCGGCGCGTGTCCTCGCGCACGGTCGGCTCGTTCACGGGTCGACCGGCCCGCCCGGGGGCGTGCCCGCGGAGGCGTGCGCCGGAACGCGCACCGGTTCCGGGGCGCCCCGCCACCGGTTCGGCGGGCGCCGGGCAGGTTGCCGGGGACAGCGGCGCGGGCAGGCTTCCGGTCGCACGTCCACCCCACCCAGCAGTCCTCCCGGTACTCCCCCCGGCCCACCCCCGGCCCGCGCGGGAGCTGCCGCTGATCTCGGGCAGGAGTTTGGCATGCACGGCGACACGCGGGACCAGTCCACACCGGTGGCCGACACCGTCGACGCAGCGGTCGCGGAATCCGCCGGACGGATGGATTCTGACACTCGGACAGACCCGGCGATGCCGTCGCCCCGGGTGTCCGGGGCGGTCCGTACCGAATCCTCCGCAGCACAGGCTCCCACGGCGCAGCCCTCCGCAGCGGCCCCCCAACCCGGGGCCGAGGAGGGCCCGGCGGCGGCACCGCGCAGGCGCACCACCACCACGCGCCGCAGCACCGCCACCGCGGGGGCCGGCTCCGGGGCCACCCCGCCGGAGCCCTCGGGAACCGCCGCGAGGACGCCCGCGCGCAAGGCCCCCGCCCGCAAGACCGCCACCAAGACCGCCACCAAGCCCTCCGCCCGCAAGACGACAGAGAGCGACACCGTGATCGGCCGCATCCCCGTCCTGGACGTCAGCCCCCAGATCGACGCCGGCCGCCGCCCGGCCAAGGCCGTCGTCGGCGAGACCTTCCCGGTCACCGCGACCGTCTTCCGCGAGGGCCACGACGCCGTCAACGCCAACGTGGTGCTGCGCGACCCGCGCGGGCGCAGCGGCCCGTGGACGCCGATGCGCGAGCTCGCCGAGGGCACCGACCGCTGGGGGGCGCACGTCACCCCGACGGGCCCGGGCCGCTGGTCGTACCTGGTGGAGGCGTGGAGCGACCCGGTCGCCACCTGGCGGAAGACCGCCGCGGTGAAGCTGCCGGCCGGGATCGACACCGCGCTGGTCCTGGAGGAGGGCGCCCGGCTGCTGGAGCAGGCCGCCGCCGGGGTGCCGAAGAAGGACGGCCGGGCGCACGTGCTGGCCGCCGCGGACGCGCTGCGCGACCCCGGCCTGCCGCCGCTGTCCCGGCTGGCCGCCGCGCTCGCCCCCGAGGTGCTGGAGCTGCTGGCCCGCCACCCGCTGCGGGAGCTGCTCAGCGCCTCCCGCCCGCTGCCGCTCCAGGTGGACCGCGAGCGCGCGCTGTTCGGCTCCTGGTACGAGTTCTTCCCGCGCTCGGAGGGCGCGGTGGTGGACCCGAACGGGGTCGAGCCGCCGCGCTCCGGCACCCTGCGCACCGCCGCCGAACGGCTGCCGGCGGTCGCCGCGATGGACTTCGACGTGGTCTACCTGCCGCCGGTGCACCCGATCGGACGAGCCTTCCGCAAGGGCCCGGACAACACCCTGACGGCCGGTCCGCACGACGTCGGCTCGCCCTGGGCGATCGGCTCGCCGGAGGGCGGCCACGACGCCGTCCACCCGGACCTCGGCACCATCGAGGACTTCGACCACTTCGTCGCCGAGGCCAGGGCGCTGCACCTGGAGGTGGCGCTGGACTTCGCCCTCCAGTGCTCCCCCGACCACCCGTGGGTGAACAAGCACCCGGAATGGTTCAGCCACCGCGCCGACGGCACCATCGCGTACGCCGAGAACCCGCCGAAGAAGTACCAGGACATCTATCCGGTCAACTTCGACCAGGACATGGACGGAATCGTCAAGGAAACCGTCCGGACCCTCCGGTTCTGGATGTCGCACGGCGTCCGGATCTTCCGGGTCGACAACCCCCACACCAAACCGGTGGTGTTCTGGGAGAAGGTGCTCGGCGACATCGCCCGCACCGACCCGGACGTGGTGTTCCTGGCGGAGGCGTTCACCCGCCCCGCGATGATGCACACCCTGGCGAAGATCGGTTTCCACCAGTCGTACACGTACTTCACCTGGCGCACCACCAAGCGCGAACTCACCGAGTACCTCACCGAACTCACCGGCGACGCGGCCGCCTACATGCGCCCCAACTTCTTCGCCAACACCCCGGACATCCTGCACGCCTACCTCCAGCACGGCGGCCGCGCCGCCTTCGCGATCCGCGCCGTGCTCGCCGCCACCCTCTCCCCCAGCTACGGCGTCTACGCCGGCTACGAGCTGTTCGAGAACGAGCCGGCCCACCCCGGCTCCGAGGAGTACCTGCACTCGGAGAAGTACGAGCTCCGCCCCCGCGACTGGAACCGCACCGACACCCTCGCCCCGCTGCTCACCGTGCTGAACCGGCTGCGCCGGCGCCACCCGGCCCTGCAGCAGCTGCGCGACCTGCGCTTCCACCCGACCGACAACGAGCAGGTGCTCGCCTACTCCAAGACCGCGACCACCGCCGACGGCCTGACCGACCGGGTCATCACCGTGGTCAACCTCGACCCGCACCACGTCCAGGAGGCCACCGTCACGCTCGACGGCGACGGGCCCCACGCGGTGCACGACGAGCTCACCGGCGCCGCCTACACCTGGGGCCGGCACAACTACGTCCGGCTCGATCCCTCAGCCGAGCCGGCTCACCTCCTCACGGTTCGGAGGAACCCAGCGTGACAGTGAACGAGCCCGTCCCCGACACCTTTCCGGAGACCTCGAAGAAGAACCTGGACCCGGAGTGGTTCAAACGTGCGGTCTTCTACGAGGTGCTGGTGCGGTCCTTCCAGGACAGCAACGGCGACGGGGTCGGGGACCTCAAGGGGCTCACGACCAAGCTCGACTACCTGCAGTGGCTCGGCGTCGACTGCCTCTGGCTCCCGCCGTTCTTCGCCTCGCCGCTGCGCGACGGCGGGTACGACGTCGCCGACTACAAGTCGGTGCTGCCGGAGTTCGGCGACCTCGCCGACTTCATGGAGTTCACCGACGCCGCACACGCCCGCGGCATGCGCGTGGTCATCGACTTCGTGATGAACCACACCAGCGACCAGCACCCGTGGTTCCAGGCTTCCCGGGCGGACCCGGACGGGCCGTACGGCGACTTCTACATGTGGGCCGACGACGACAAGCAGTACCCGGACGCCCGGATCATCTTCGTCGACACCGAGACCTCCAACTGGACCTACGACCCGGTGCGCAAGCAGTACTACTGGCACCGGTTCTTCTCCCACCAGCCGGACCTCAACTACGACAACCCCCGCGTCCAGGACGAGATGATCGCCGGGCTGCGGTTCTGGCTCGACCTCGGCATCGACGGCTTCCGGCTGGACGCGGTGCCGTACCTGTTCGCCCGCGAGGGCACCAACTGCGAGAACCTGCCGGAGACCCACGAGTTCCTCCGGCGGGTCCGCAAGGAGATCGACGCCGACTACCCGGACACCGTGCTGCTCGCCGAGGCCAACCAGTGGCCGGAGGACGTGGTCGACTACTTCGGCGACTTCACGGCCGGCGGCGACGAGTGCCACATGGCGTTCCACTTCCCGGTGATGCCGCGGATCTTCATGGCCGTGCGCCGGGAGTCCCGGTACCCGGTGTCGGAGATCCTGGCCAAGACCCCGGCGATCCCGGGCGGCTGCCAGTGGGGCATCTTCCTGCGCAACCACGACGAGCTGACCCTGGAGATGGTCACCGACGAGGAGCGCGACTACATGTACGCGGAGTACGCCAAGGACCCGCGGATGCGCGCCAACGTGGGCATCCGCCGCCGGCTCGCCCCGCTGCTGGAGAACGACCGCAACCAGATCGAGCTGTTCACCGCCCTGCTGCTCTCCCTGCCCGGCTCGCCGGTGCTCTACTACGGGGACGAGATCGGCATGGGCGACAACATCTGGCTGGGCGACCGGGACGGCGTGCGCACGCCGATGCAGTGGACCCCGGACCGCAACGCGGGTTTCTCCTCCGCCGACCCGGGCAGGCTCAGTCTGCCGCCCATCATGGACCCGGTGTACGGCTACCAGGTGACCAACGTCGAAGCGCAGCAGAGCAGTTCGAGTTCCCTGCTGCACTGGACGCGTCGCATGATCGAGATCCGCAAGCTCAACCCGGCGTTCGGCCTGGGCACCTACACCGAACTGCCGTCCAGCAACCCCGCCGTGCTGGCCTTCGTGCGCGAGTACGAGGGGGACCTGGTCATGTGCGTGAACAACTTCTCGCGGTTCGCGCAGCCGACCGAGCTGGACCTCCGGCAGTACGGCGGGCGGTACCCGGTCGAGCTGATCGGCGGAGTGCGCTTCCCGTCGATCGGCGAGTGGCCCTACCTGCTCACGCTGGCCGGCCACGGCTTCTACTGGTTCCAACTCCGGCAGCCCCCGCGCACGAGCGGAACCGGGCGGTCGAAGTAACGATCCGCCGAGCCCTGCCACCAGCGGCCCGCACAGCACCACCAGACCCTCCGGGGGCGCGAGTTGACCCCCGCGCCCCCGGAGTTCTCTGCACCACCGCGTACGGAGAACAGCCCAACGGCCACCCACACGAAGGCGTGACACCCGAGCCGTGCTCGCGTGCCGCGACCGCCGCGCCGCCGAAATCCGGAAGACTGACGGACCCCGGCCACGACCCGTCGGGCCGTCCGCGTGCTTCCGGGGAAAGGGAGTCATGTCCGAAACCTCCCGTTCGCAAGCCCATGTGCAGCACGACGCCCCGGCCGGCTCCGCGCCGCACCCGGGCGCGCGGGGCACCGGGGTCCGGAGAACGGCCCTGGGGGTCAGCGAGCTCGTCCAGGCGGCCCTGCCGCTGATCGCCGACTGGCTCCCCACCCAGCGCTGGTACGCCGGGAAGGGGCGCCCCATCACCGGCCTCGTCCCGGTGGTCGGCACCCCGCTGCAGGTCGGCGACCCGGCCCTGCTGCACCTGCTGCTGCGGGTCGAACACGCCACCACGGCCGGCCTCCCGCACGGCGACACCTACCAACTGCTGCTCGGCATCCGCTCCCAGGGGCCCGCCGGGATCGAACCCGGCGCCGTGCTCGGCCGGCTCACCCAGGGCCCGTACGACGGCGCCGCCCTCTACGACGCCGTGCACGACCCCGAACTCACCGGACGCCTCCTGGAACACCTGGCCACCGGCGACCGGTTCGGCTCGCTCTCCTTCCGCCGCACCCCCGGCTCCGGACTGCCCGCCAACCTCCCCGGCCGCGCCTCCACCGCCGAACAGTCCAACAGCTCGGTCATCTACGGCACCTCGTACATCCTCAAACTGTTCCGGCGCGTCCACCCCGGCACCAACCCCGACCTGGAACTCTCCCTCGCCCTCTCCCGGGCCGGCTCCACCCGCATCCCCCGGGTCGCCGCCTGGTTCGAGAGCCGGATGGAACGCGCCGAACCCGCCACCCTCGGACTGCTCCAGCGCTACCTGCCGGACGCCGAGGACGGCTGGGAACTCGCCCTCGACCAGGTCGGCCGGCTCAAGGGCGACCGCTCCCCCGGCAACTTCGCCATCGAGGCGCACCGGCTCGGCCGGGCCACCGCCGAGGTGCACCGGGTGCTCGCCCGCTCCATGCCCGTCGCCCGGCTCGACCGCACCGAGACCGGCCGGCTCGCCACCGCGATGGCCGACCGGCTGGACAGCGCCGTCGCCGCCGTCCCCGGCCTGCTGCGCTTCCGCGCCGCCCTGCGCGCCGCCTTCCAGCAGCTCGCCGACGCCCACCCGGACGGCCTGCCGGTCCAGCGCATCCACGGCGACCTCCACCTCGGCCAGGCCATGCGCACCCCGCACGGCTGGGTGCTGCTGGACTTCGAGGGCGAGCCCGCCAAATCCGTCAACGAGCGCCGCGAACCCCAGCCCGCCCTGCGCGACGTCGCCGCGATGCTGCGCTCCTTCGACTACGCGGCCGCCCACCTGCTGGCCGGCGGCCCGGTCGACCCCGAGCTGGCCCACCTCGCCGCCGCCTGGGCCCAGCGCAACCGCACCGCCTTCTGCGCCGGCTACACCGCCGGGGGCGGCGCCGACCCGGCCGCCTCACCCGAGCTGATGCGGGCGCTGGAGATCGACAAGGCGGTGTACGAGGTGGTGTACGAGGCCCGGCACCGGCCCAGCTGGCTGCCGATCCCGCTCGCCGCGATCAACCGGCTCGCCCTGTCCGTCTGACCCCGCGCTCCCGTCCCGCCCGCCCGCCACGAGTTCGCCCATCCCCGCCGCTGGAGGACCACGCCGTGACGCCGCTCGACCCGACCGGCCGCCCCACCCGCCCCGTTCCGGCCACCTTCCTGGCCGGGGCCGCCGAACCCGGGGCCGCCGACCGCGGGGGCTCCGAACGTGGGGGCTCCGAACGCGGGACCGCCGAACGCGGGGGCTCCGAACGCGGGGGCTCCGAACGCGGGGGCTCCGAACGCGGGGGCTCCGAACGCGGGACCGACCGCAGGGCCGCCGCCCCGGCCGGTCCCGCCGCGGACGCCCCGGTCGGCGCCCTGCGCCTGCCCGAGGCGCCGCTGCCGCCGGCCGAGGTGGACCGGCTGGTGAACGGGCAGCACCACGACCCGCACGCCCTGCTCGGCGCCCACCCGGTGCACGGCGGGACGGCGATCCGGGTGCTGCGCCCGTTCGCCGACCGGGTGGTGGTGGAGACCGCCCACGGCCCCGCCGAACTCACCCACCAGCAGGGCGGGTTGTTCACCGGCCTGCTGGCGGGCGGCGAACCCCCGGACTACACCCTGCTGGTGGACTACCCCGACGGCGAACCCCAGCGCCAGCACGACGGCTACCGCACCCCGCCCACCCTCGGCGAACTCGACCTGCACCTGATCTCCGAGGGCCGGCACGAACAGCTGTGGCAGGCGCTCGGCTCGCACGTGCGCACCGTCGACGGCGTGGCCGGCACCGCCTTCGCAGTCTGGGCGCCCAACGCCGCCGGAGTGCGGCTGATCGGCGACTTCAACCACTGGAACGGCAGCGGCCACCCGATGCGCTCGCTCGGCTCCTCCGGCGTCTGGGAGCTGTTCGTCCCGGGCGTCGCCGAGGGCGCCACCTACAAGTACGAGATCCACACCCGGCAGGGCTGGGTCCTCGACAAGGCCGACCCGCTCGCCCGGGCCGCCCAGTGCCCGCCCGGCACCGCCTCCGTCGTCACCTCCTCCACCCACCGGTGGCAGGACGACGAGTGGATGGCCCGCCGGGCCCGCACCGCGCACCACCGGGCCCCGATGTCGGTGTACGAGCTGCACCTCGCCTCCTGGCGGCCCGAGCTCACCACCTACCGCGCCATCGCCGAGGAACTGCCGCTCTACCTCAAGGAGTTGAACTTCACCCACGTGGAGTTCATGCCGGTGATGGAGCACCCCTTCGGCGGCTCCTGGGGGTACCAGGTCTCCGGCTACTTCGCCCCCACCGCCCGGCTCGGCAGCCCCGACGACTTCCGGTACCTGGTCGACACCCTGCACCGGCACGGCATCGGCGTGATCGTCGACTGGGTGCCCGCGCACTTCCCCAAGGACGACTTCGCCCTCGCCCGCTTCGACGGCGAACCGCTGTACGAGCCCGCCGACCCGCAGCGCGCCGAGCACCCCGACTGGGGGACGCTGGAGTTCGACTACGGCCGCACCGAGGTGCGCAACTTCCTGGTCGCCAACGCCGTGTACTGGTGCGAGGAGTTCCACATCGACGGCCTGCGGGTCGACGCGGTCGCCTCGATGCTCTACCTCGACTACTCCCGCGAGGGCGGCGGCTGGACGCCCAACCAGTACGGCGGCCGGGAGAACCTGGACGCGGCCGCCTTCCTCCAGGAGATGAACGCCACCGTCTACCGGCGCTGCCCCGGCGTGATCACCATCGCCGAGGAGTCCACCGCCTGGGACGGCGTCACCCGGCCCACCGACGCCGGCGGCCTCGGCTTCGGGCTCAAGTGGAACATGGGCTGGATGCACGACTCGCTGGTCTACATGTCCAAGGAGCCGGTGCACCGCAAGTACCACCACAACGACATCACCTTCTCGATGGTGTACGCCTACTCCGAGAACTACGTCCTGCCGATCTCCCACGACGAGGTCGTCCACGGCAAGCAGGCCCTGGTCTCCAAGATGCCCGGCGACTGGTGGCAGCAGCGCGCCAACCACCGCGCCTACCTGGGCTTCATGTGGTCCCACCCCGGCAAGCAACTGCTCTTCATGGGGCAGGAGTTCGCCCAGGGCGCGGAATGGGACCACGAGCAGGGCCCGCAGTGGTGGGTGCTCGACGAGCAGTGGCCCGCCCACCAGGACCACCGGGGCGTGCGCCGCCTCGTCCGCGACCTCAACCGGGCCTACCGGGACACCCCCGCCCTCTGGGAGCTGGACACCACCCCGGACGGCTTCCGCTGGCTCGACGGCGGCTCCGCCGAGGACAACCTGCTCTCCTTCGTCCGCTTCGCCGCCGACGGCACCCCGCTGGTCGCCGTCTGCAACTTCTCCCCCGTCGTCCGCCACGGCCACCGGGTCGGCCTGCCCGCCCTGGACGGCCGCGAGCAGCTCTGGGAGGAGCTGCTGAACACCGACGCCGAGGCCTACGGCGGCAGCGGCACCGGCAACTCCCGCCCGATCAAGGCCGATCCGGTCGAGTGGAACGGCCAGCCCCGCTCCGCCGAACTGGTCCTCCCCCCGCTCGCCACCCTCTGGCTCCGCCCGGCCTGAGCAGCCCCGGGCGCCCGCCCCCACGGGCGGGCGTCACCGGGGGGCCGTGACCGGGAACCCGAGCTCCTCGGCGGCCCGGCCGAGCTCGCGGTCGTAGGTGACGAAGTCGGTGAGTTCGGCGCGGAAGGGCTCCGCGCTGGCCAGGTGCAGCGCGTCCAGCGATCCCAGCCGCGGGGTGCGGTAGGCGAGCGCCCTGGCCAGCACCGCGCTGCTGAGGTCGACCCGGTAGGCCCCCCGGAGCGCCTGGTCCACGTGGTACGGGACCAGCTGGTGCGACAGGCCCGCACGGATCAGCGTGCGGGTGATCTCCAGCCGGGCCAGTTCACTGGTGATCAGTTCGGTGCCGTCGGGCAGCGCCTCCCGCCAGGCTCGCAGCGCGGCGGTCTCCGGCTCCGGCTTGATGAACTTCAGCAGCGCGCAGGAGTCCAGGTAGATCAACGGTCGCGCTCCCGGTTCCGGTCCTCGATCAGCAGGTCCGACAGGCTGCCGACGTCCGGCAGCAGGTCGAGGGCGAGCTCGGGCATGCCCTGCTCGGTGGGCGGAGTGACCTCGCCGGCCGCGACCAGGCGTTCGAGGGTCGACTCCGGGGCCGCCTCCGGCACCAGTCTCAGCACGGGCCGCCCGCGGTCGGTCACGACGATCGTCGCGCCGGCCCGGACCCGCGCGACCGCCTTCGACGGGTTCTGGTTCAGCTCACGCAGTCCCATGGTCTCCATACCAGCCAATGTAACTACATAACGTAGGTACATCAAGGGCTGGTGTCGACGCAAGTCCTCGGTCCGGGCCCTTGGTCCCTTGTCCCTCTCCCCCGCCTCTGCTCGCGGACGGGCGTTCGTGGTGCGAAGGTATGGTCGATATGACCAGCTTCCGAGGCGACGGGACGGAGACATCCGCGTGGCGCGCAGCGTGTACGTGACCGGGATCGACCGGGGGGACGGCCGGCAGGCCGTCGAACTCGGGGTCATGGAACTGCTCACCCGCCAGGTGGACCGGGTCGGGGTGTTCCGTCCGCTGGTGCACGCGGCCGCGCCCGGCGAGTCCGGCTCCGACCACGTCGTCGAGCTGCTGCGCGGGCGGTACCGGATCGACCTGCCGGGCACGGAGCTGTACGGGCTCACCTACGAGGAGGCCGCCGCGCTCCAGGCCGCCCAGGGGCAGGACGAGCTGGTCTCCGCGCTGGTCGACCGCTTCCGGGCGCTGGAGCGGCGCTGCCAGGCGGTGCTGGTGCTCGGCACCGACTTCGCCGACACCAACATCCCGGACGAGCTGGCCTTCAACGCCCGGCTCGCCAACGAGTTCGGCGCCGCCGTACTGCCGGTGGTCGGCGGCCAGGGCAAGGACCCGGAGGCCGTGATCGCCGAGGTGCGCAACGCCCACCGGGCGTACACCGACCTCGGCTGCGAGACCCTGGCGATGATCGCCAACCGGACCTCCCCGGGCGCCAAGCAGCGGATCCAGCGCACGCTCACCGAGAAGCTGCCGATCCCGGCGTACGTGATCCCGGAGGAGCCGGCGCTGGCCGCGCCGACGGTCGCCCAGCTGGTGGAGTCGACCGGCGCCGAGGTGCTGCTCGGTGACGCGGCCGGGCTGGCCCGGGACGTCCGCGGCTTCGTCTTCGGCGGCGCCATGCTGCCCACCTTCCTGGACGCGCTGACCGAGGGCGCCCTGGTCGTCACCCCCGGGGACCGCGCCGACCTGGTGATCGGCTCGCTGGCCGCGCACGCGGCCGGCGCCCCGCCGATCGCCGGCGTGCTGCTGACCCTCGGCCAGCACCCCGGCCCGAACGTGATGGCGCTGGCCGCCCGGCTCGCCCCCGGCACCCCCGTCGCGGTCGTCCCGGAGGGCAGCTGGCCCACCGCCGCCACCCTGACCCACCTGGAGGGCAAGCTCACCGCGGCCAGCCCCCGGAAGGCCGAGATCGCCCTCGGACTGTTCGAACTGCACGTGGACACCGCCGAGTTGACCAACCGGATCGAGGTCGGCCGGTCCGAGCGGGTGACCCCGATGATGTTCGAGCACGAGCTGCTGGAGCGCGCCCGTGCCGGCCGCCGGCACGTGGTGCTGCCCGAGGGCACCGAGGAGCGGGTGCTGCGCGCGGCGGAGATCCTGCTGCGCCGCAACATCTGCGACCTCACCCTGCTCGGCGAGGTCGACGCGGTGCGCCGCAAGGCCGCGAGCCTGGGCATCGTCCTCCCGCAGGACGACACAGGCGCCGACCGCGCCCAGGTCCGGGTCGTCGACCCGAGCACCAGCCCGCTGCGCCGCCAGTTCGCCGAGCTGTACGCCCGGCTGCGCGCCCACAAGGGGATGACCGTCGAGCTGGCCCTGGACGTGGTCACCGACGTCTCCTACTTCGGCACCCTGATGGTCCAGGAGGGCATCGCCGACGGCATGGTCTCCGGCGCGGTGCACTCCACCGCGGCGACCATCCGCCCCGCCTTCGAGGTGATCAAGACCTCGCCGGGCGCGTCCATCGTGTCGAGCGTCTTCTTCATGTGCCTGGCCGACAAGGTGCTGGTGTACGGCGACTGCGCGGTCAACCCGGACCCGGACGCCCAGCAGCTGGCCGACATCGCGATCCAGTCGGCCGCCACCGCCGCCCAGTTCGGGGTGGAGCCGCGGGTCGCGATGCTCTCGTACTCGACCGGCACCTCCGGCTCGGGCGCGGACGTCGACAAGGTCCGCAAGGCCACCGAGCTGGTCCGCGCGCTGCGGCCGGACATCCTGGTGGAGGGCCCGATCCAGTACGACGCGGCGGTGGACGAGCACGTCGCGGCCACCAAGCTGCCGGGCTCGCCGGTGGCCGGGCGGGCGACCGTGCTGATCTTCCCGGACCTCAACACCGGCAACAACACCTACAAGGCCGTCCAGCGCTCGGCCGGCGCGGTCGCGGTCGGCCCGGTGCTCCAGGGGCTGCGCAAGCCCGTCAACGACCTCTCCCGCGGCGCGCTGGTGGAGGACATCGTCAACACCGTGGCGATCACCGCCATCCAAGCCCAGGACGACAAGGAGCCGCAGGCATGACCGCAGGGACGCGCGTCCTCGTACTCAACGCCGGCTCCTCGTCGGTGAAGTACCAGCTGATCGACATGCTGGACGGCGCCCGGCTCGCCTCCGGGCTGGTGGAGCGGATCGGCGAGGCGGGCGGCCGACTGGTGCACACCCCGCGGGCCGGCGAGCGGCGCGAGCTGGTGCAGGCCTTCCCGGACCACTCGGCCGCGTTGAAGGCCGTCGCCGAGGAGCTGGCCGCCGACGGCATCGGGCTGGACTCCCCCGAGCTGGCCGCGATCGGCCACCGGGTGGTGCACGGCGGCAAGCGGTTCACCGAGCCGACGGTGATCACCGACGAGGTGCTCAGGGAGATCCGCCGGCTGATCCCGGTCGCGCCGCTGCACAACCCGGCGAACATCACCGGCATCGAGGTGGCCCGGGCGCTCCGGCCGGACCTGCCGCAGGTGGCCGTGTTCGACACCGCCTTCCACGCCTCGATGCCCGAGTACGCGGCCCGCTACGCGATCGACAAGGCCGTCGCCGACGAGCACCGGGTGCGCCGCTACGGCTTCCACGGCACCTCGCACCAGTACGTCTCGCGGGCCACCGCCCGGCTGCTCGGCAAGGACCCGGCCGAGGTCAACGTGATCGTGCTGCACCTGGGCAACGGCGCCTCCGCCTCGGCGGTCAGCGGCGGCCGCTGCGTGGACACCTCGATGGGCCTCACCCCCCTGGAGGGCCTGGTGATGGGCACCCGTTCGGGTGACATCGACGCGGGCGTGGTGTTCCACCTGCACCGGGTCGGCGGCCTGTCCGTCGACCAGATCGACGACCTGCTCAACCGCCGCAGCGGGCTGCGCGGCCTGTGCGGCGAGAACGACATGCGGGAGATCATGCGTCGCGCCGACGAGGGGGACGCGGACGCGAGGCTCGCCTTCGACGCGTACGTCCACCGGCTGCGCAAGTACATCGGCGGCTACTACGCGGTGCTCGGCCGGGTGGACGCGATCGCGTTCACCGCGGGCGTCGGGGAGAACGCCGCGCCGGTGCGCGCGGCGGCCACCGCGGGACTGGAGGAGCTGGGCATCGCCGTGGACCCGGAGCTGAACTCGGTGCGCTCGGGCGACGCCCGGATCATCTCGCCCGGGTTCTCCCGGGTGGCGGTCGCGGTGGTGCCGACCGACGAGGAGCTGGAGATCGCCCGGCAGGCCTTCGCCCTGGTGCACCGCGAGAGCGAGCTGTCCGAGGACTGACACGGAATCGTCTCGTTCCTCGGGATCATTCGTCGGCGATTCCTCCCGGTCCGTGCCGAATGCACCTATAACACGAACGGATAGACTGATCCATATGCGCCGAGCGAAAATTGTCTGCACCCTGGGTCCGGCCACGGACTCCTACGAACAGCTGAAGGCCATCGTCGAGGCGGGCATGAACGTCGCCCGACTGAACATGAGCCACGGCAACCACGCGGACCACGAGGAGCGGTACCGCAAGGTCCGCCAGGTCTCGGAGGACACCGGCAAGGCCATCGGCGTCCTGGCCGACCTCCAGGGTCCCAAGATCCGTCTGGCGACCTTCGCCAACGGCCCGGTGACCGTCGACAACGGCGACGAGTTCACCATCACCACCGAGGACGTCCCCGGTGACCAGCACATCTGCGGCACCACCTACAAGGGCCTGCCCGGCGACGTGAAGCCCGGCGACCCGATCCTGATCAACGACGGCGTCATCGCCCTGGAGGTCGTCAGCGTCGACGGCCCGCGGGTGAAGACCGTGGTGGTCGAGGGCGGCGTGCTCTCGAACAACAAGGGCATCAACCTGCCCGGTGCGGCCGTGAACGTCCCCGCCCTGTCCGAGAAGGACAAGGACGACCTGCGCTTCGCGCTGCGTCTGGGCGTCGACATGGTCGCGCTGTCCTTCGTCCGCAACGCGGAGGACATCAAGGACGTCCACGAGGTCATGGACGAGGTCGGCATCCGGGTGCCGGTCATCGCCAAGATCGAGAAGCCGCAGGCCGTCGAGGCCATGGAGGAGATCGTCCTCGCCTTCGACGCCATCATGGTCGCCCGCGGCGACCTGGCCGTCGAGTACCCGCTGGAGCGGGTGCCGCTGGTCCAGAAGCAGCTGATCACCCTGGCCCGCCGCAACGCCAAGCCGGTCATCGTCGCCACCCAGATGATGGAGTCGATGATCCACGCCTCGCGCCCGACCCGCGCCGAGGTCTCCGACGTCGCCAACGCCATCCTGGACGGCACCGACGCGGTGATGCTCTCCGCCGAGTCCAGCGTCGGCAAGTATCCGGTCGAGACCGTCCGCACCATGAGCCGGATCTGCGAGAAGGCCGAGGAGGAACTGGTCTCCCAGGGCCTCCAGCCGCTCAACCCGGGCCGCAAGCCGCGCACCCAGGGCGGCTCCGTCGCCCGCGCCGCGTGCGAGCTGGGCGACTTCCTGAACGGCAAGGCGCTGATCGCGTTCACCAAGTCCGGTGACACCGCGCGTCGGCTGTCCCGCTACCGTTCGCCGATCCCGGTGATCGCGTTCACCCCGGACTCGGCCACCCGCAACCAGCTCTCGCTGAGCTGGGGCGTCGAGTCGTACGTCACCGAGCAGGTGGCCACCACCGACGCGATGGTCGCGCAGGTCGACCGCGAGCTGCTGAAGCTGGGCGAGCTGGGCGAGGGCGACACCGTGATCGTCACCGCCGGTGTCCCGGTCGGCATCCCCGGCACCACCAACATGGTGCAGGTGCACCGCGTGGGCGGCCACGGCGAGTGACGCCCCGGTAGAACGAACGCCCGGGGGGGGGGGGCCCCCCGACGCGGGGGGCCCCCCCCCCCCGGGGTTGCGGGCCCCCACCCCCCCCCCGGGGGCCCCCCCCCCCGGGGGCCGTGGGGGGGTGG
>NZ_JBHYGR010000005.1:56225-71202 GCF_042738155.1 Kitasatospora sp. NPDC059088
GGCCCGCGGCCCCGGGGGGGGGCCCGGCGGCGCTGCCCGCCCGGGAACCCCCCCGCGGGGGGGGCCCCGCGCCCCCTGCGCGGGGCGCCCCCCCCCCCGGCGTTTTCGCGTCCGCTACCCGGCGCCGTGCGTCCGCCGCTCGGCGGTCACTTGTCGCTGTAGGGCGCGTCGTCGTTGAACAGGTGCATCCCCGGGATGTGCAGGGTGCCGCCGAACTGGCCGGCCTGCTTGGCCGTCACCCCGGTCAGCTCGATGTCCAGCGGGATCGGGATGGCGCCGATCAGGTCGTACAGCCAGCGCGGCAGGGTGTCCGGGGTGAGGGTGATCTCGCCCAGGTCGATCGGGATCGGCAGGCCGAGCAGCTTGGACAGGTGGCCGGACAGCCGCTCCACGTACATGGTGACCGGGCCGTTGCGCATGGTCGAGGTCGAACCCGGGGCGCTCTGGACGTGGAAGGTGACGCCGTTGCCCTCCAGGGTCGACATGTCGAGGTTCTCGATGTCGACGCTGTCGACCACGAACTTCAGCACCCGCTTGGTGCCGGTCGGGGTCTTCACGTCGTAGACGCCGTGGAAGGCCGCGCCGTGCAGGCCGAGGCGGCTGGTCTGCAGCGTCCAGTTCTGCTCCGGGACGACGTGCTCGGCGGTGGCCGCACCGGCGGTCAGGTTCCGGGCGTCCACGTCGCAGTTGGGGTTCGCGGTGGGCGAGCCGGACGGGGTGGCGGCGGCCGAGGAGCCCGCCGACGGGGTCGTGGACGGAGCCGCCTTGCCACTCGCCCTGCCGCCCGCCTTGGCGCCCGAGGCGGTGGCGGCCGGCGAGGGCTGCCCGCCCGAGGGCTGGTCGGCGGCGGACTTCCCGTCCGGGGACTGTGCTGCGGGCGGCGCGGCCTGCTGGGTGCCGGCGGCCGGGGCCTGCGGCTGGGCGGGCTGCGCCGGGGTGCCGACCCGCGGGGCGGGGGCGGCCGGGCCCTGGGGGGTGGCACTCGGTGTCGCGCTCGGCGAAGGAGTGGCCGAACCGCCCGGGTTCAGCAGGTGGTTGATGCCGCCGACGAGGTCGTCGATCAGCCCGGCCCGGCTCGCGGTGGCCGTGCCGCTCCCGGTGCCCGGGTAGACGGCGCTGACCGCGCCGGAGCCGCCGGTGGTGGCGGAGCGGACGGCCGACTGGGTGGCCGCCGTCGCCGGCGGGGGCTTCACCGGCGCAGTGGTCGGCGCCGTGGTCGGTATCTGGGTCGGCGCGGTGGTCGGCGTGGTGGTCGGCAGCGAGCTCGGGCCGGACGAGGGCGTCGTCGTCGGGCTCCCGGTCGCCCCCGGCGTACCGGTCGGCGCGGGCGGCGGCTCGGGCAGCTCGCTCTTGGGGACGGGCGTCTCCTCGACCGGCGCCACGTCCGGCACGGCCACCGGCGCGTTGCCGCACGGCTTGCCCGCGGCGGACTCGGCGACCGCCGGGTTGGGCGTGTAGGCGGCCGCCATCAGCAGCGCGGTCGGCACCGCGGCCATCGCCAGGGCGCGGCCTCTCAGCCGGACCCGGACCGGCGTGCGCGGCGCGGCGTGCCGGCCGGAGCGCTGCGCGGGGACGGCCGTGCCCTCTGCTTGCTCGGCCGGCCCGGTCACCGCGCCCCCTCCTGCTCCCCGGCGGTGCCCTGCTTCGGAACGGCGGCCTCGGCGGCGGCCTCTGCGGCGGGCTCGGCCGCGGGCTCGGCCGCCTGCTCCACGGGCCCGCCCTGGGCGGGCAGCTTCGCGGTGGGCGCCTCGACGGCGGCGGTCTCGGTGGCGACCTCAGCGGTGGCGACCTCAGCGGTGGCAGCCTCGGCGGTGGTGGCCTCGGCGGTGGTGGCCTCGGCAGCGGCGCTCTCGGTGGCGACGCTCTCCGCCACCGCACCGTCCGCCGGCCGACCGCGCCGTGCGCGCCGCCCCTTGGCCGGCGCGGTGGACGGCTCCGGCAGCGGCGCCCAGGAGACCATCAGTCCGCCGCCGATCAGACCGGGCAGCAGGGCGAGGCCGAAGCCCGCGAGGTTGGAGACCGGGATCGAGACCAGCGTCAGCAGGATGGTCGCGATGCCCGCGAAGACCCGGACGGCGGGCTGGAACCAGGCGGTCAGCCCGAGGATGATCATCAGTACCCCGATGATCAGCGACCCGGCACCGGCCGTGGTGGACATCGCGATGGTCAGCCCGCCGAAGGTGAGGTGGGCGTACGGGAAGTAGAGGATCGGGACGCCGGCGATCATGGCCAGCAGGCCGCCCCAGAAGGGCCTGGAGCGGCGGAATTCACGGAAGTGCCGCCAGAGCCACCCGACGGGGTTCTGCTGACGGGGCCGCGTCTCGACCGTTGCGCTGGACATGGTGCAGCTCCTCGACGTCGCTACGAGGGAAGAACGAAAAAGGTGGGTGCCGGGGGTGGCGGTCGCCCGCCGCCCCCGGCCCCGGGTTGCCCAGTCATCCGGGCACGCCGGTCGGCGTGCCGTCAGACGTGGCTCAGAAGCACTCGTTGCCGGCGCCGTCACCGCTCTTGAGCGCGAGGTTGAGGCCGTTCAGCTTGAACGTGCCGGCCGAGGTGGCCCGCGCGGTCTGCTGGACGCCGCTCAGGTCGGCGGTCTTGGCGGACTGGGCGAAGCCGGTCGCGCCGGTCGGCAGGCCGGCGCCGCCGCCCGCCTTGGTGACACCCGCGTGCGGGGCCCAGCCCTGGGTGGCCGTACCCGAGAGGGTGGAGGCGTCCTGGCCGATGTTCATCTGGGTGAAGGTCGCGTCCGCCTTCAGCTGCTCCAGGTCGATCAGCAGGTTGTCGGCCTGGACCGGCTTGCCCGCCTCGGTACCGGCGTGCAGCTGGAGGGTGATCTTGCCCAGCCCGAAGCCGGACAGGTCCGTCACCACCGACTGGCACAGGTTGGTGATGTCGGCGTGGTCGAAGGCCGAGACCGCGACCGGGTGGGGCTTGCCGTTCGCCTCGATGTCGACCGAGCCGAACTGGGAGAAGTTGGTGCCGTGCAGCTGGTCGGTGCTGACCTTGAACTGCTGGCCGGAAATGCTGAACGAGGCGGCGAGCGCACTGTTGGCGATCGAGACGCCGACCATCGCGGTGGCCGCGACGCTCGGCACCATCACCAGGGCGAAGCGCTTCCAGCGGGTCTTGCCGTAGGTCTTGGACATGCGAGTCCTCCTTCTAGGACGTACATCTCCGGCTTCCCGGCGGCGCGTCCCGCGCCGGTGGGAGCCTGGGATGGGAGAGAGCTACGTCCTCGGTAGCGGAGAGCGCCTTGGGCGTCGTCGGACGCGGGAGGGGCCTGCGTACTGCGGCACTCCCGTCCCGAAACCGGCCGTCCTTGCGGGACGACGGGTCGGACCGACGACATCGGCGATCACCCCCGAGCGACAACCAGCGACCGCGCAGGGCCGCGCGGCCGGTCGAGGACAGGAACCGCCGTGGGACCGCGGATACCCCCCTGCCCTCCCTACCGCCGACCGGAGCCGGCGGATCACCCGGTGGGGATCCCGCGCTCCGCGTGGCCGACGGGCTGTCGGCGGGTGTGGAGTCTGGGACCGGGCGTGGCCGATCGTGCTTGAATCCCGGGCGAAGCACAAGGGGTGCCTTACTGACGGGTAATGCAACACCAGGTGGCATTGATCATGGAATTGACCCGAGTTGCACCGTGCGTGACGTGTTGAAGGAAACGTGACGGCGAAATCTGCCGGAAACAGGAACGAAACACCCGTGGGTGGTCACGGAAAGTGACCACCCACGGGTGAAATCAAGATTTGGTAAACCTCTGTCCGGTTGACCGGATTGTCGCCAAATCACCAGGCGACACCGCAGGTCATCCGAGGTGCCAGGCACCCGGTGCCAGCACCGGGGCCGGGCCGCCGCGGGAGCGGCTCGGAACGGCGGGCTCAGAACAGCACGCGGCTCAGAACAGCACGCGGGCCAGCGCCGCACGGGCCACGACCACCCGCGGGTCCTCCGGGCCGATCACCTCGAACAGCTCCAGCAGGCGCAGCCGGGCGGTGTCCCGGTCCTCGCCGAAGGTCCGGCCGACGGTGTCCACCAGGCGCCCGAAGGCGTCCTCGACGTGACCGCCCACCAGGTCCAGGTCAGCGGCCTGCAGCTGGACGGCGACGTCCTTCGGGTCGGCGGCGGCGGCCGCCCGGACCGACTGGAGGTCCAGGCCCTCGACCCGGTGGAGCAGCTCGGCCTGCGCCAGGCCCAGCTTGGCCTCGGTGTTACCCGGCTGGTCGACCAGCACGTTCCGGTACGCCTGGACGGCGCCGCTCAGGTCGCCGGCGTCCAGCGCGTCGTGCGCGGCGGCCAGCGCCGGGTCCTCCGGCCGCTGCACCGCGGCGTCGTCGGCCTCGCCCGGGACGACCGCGCCGCCGGAGATGCCGAAGCGCTGCTCGGCGACCAGGATCAGCTGGTCCAGCACCTTGCGGACGTTGGCGGCGCTCTCCGCGCCCTGGAACAGCGGCACCAGCTGACCGGCCACCACGGCCATCACGGCCGGGATGCCCTGGATGCCGAACTGCTGGGCGATCAGCTGGTTGGCGTCCACGTCGATCTTGGCGAGCACGAAGCGGCCGGCGTACTCCTCGGCCAGGCCCTCCAGGATCGGGCTGAGCTGCTTGCAGGGCCCGCACCACTCGGCCCAGAAGTCGATGACGACCGGCACCTCGGCGGAGCGCTGGACGACCTCGGTCTCGAAGGTGTCCTCGGTGACGTCGATGACGAGCGGGTAGGCGGGCTGGGGGGCGGCGACTCCGTCCGCTTCGGCGGCGGCCGCCTGACGGGCCCGCTCGGCCCGGGCCTGCTCGGCCTTCTGGGCGGCCTCACCGGCCGCCTTCACCGCGGCGAGGTCGACCGCACCGCGCAGGGAGGAGCTGTTGAGACGCGAATTCCGTGGCTGCATGGCACCATCCTCCCCCGTCCGTACTGCTCGCGGGCACCAACCTCCGGAAAGTCGCCCCGCGCGGGCTGCGCGGTGCGGGTTCCCGGTCGGTGCGCCCTTCCCCCGGTAGCCTGAACCGTTCGGCGCGGATCCCCACCCGCACCCGCGCCGCCCCGTCCCACGGGATCGGCGCCTGGTTGTCACTGCTTTCGCTACAGGTCGTAGCGTAACTGGAGCCGGTGCCCCGGCCGCAAGCCCCACCGGCGGTTCGGGGACGTGAGCTGCCCCACTTTCACGGTCCGCCCGGCTGCCCGAATCGGCGAACAGTCGCTACCGTTACCAGCCCCACCCAGGTTACTTACCAGTAGATCGCAAGGAGGCCCGGTGCCGGCCGCCCAGCCCTCCGTGAGACCGGACGACACCGTCCGGGACGGCTCCGCTCGGGAGGGCACCGCCCGGGAGGGCGCCGTCCGGGCCAAGGGCCGCCCGCGCAGCGCCGCCGCCGACCTCGCGATCCTCGACGCCACCCGCGAGGCCCTCGCCGAACTCGGCTGGGGCGGACTGACCATGGGCCACGTCGCGAGCCGGGCCGGGGTCGCCAAGACCACGCTCTACCGGCGCTGGCCCTCCAAGAACGAGCTGGTGGTCGACGCCGTCGCCAGCCTCTTCGACGAGCTGGTGATGCCCGACCTCGGCAGCCTGCGGGCCGACATCGAGGCCGTGGTCGGCCAGTTCGCCGACCTGCTGGCCCGCCCGGAGACCCAGGCCGCGCTGCTCGCCCTGTTCGCCGAGGGCACCCGGGACCCCCAGCTGCGCCGCCGGATCCGGGAGGCCATCGTGGACCCGCAGAAGCGGCTGGTCCGGCAGGGCCGGGCGGCCGCCCAGGCGCGCGGCGAACTGGAGGCGGACACCGACACCGCCTCGGCCTGCGAGGAGGTCGACATCATCTTCGACACCATCGCCGGCACCGTCGAGCACCGCGTGCTGGTCAGCGGCGAGCCGATCACCCCCGCGTGGACCCGCCGCTTCATCGACCTGCTGCTCGGACCGCTGATCATCGGCTGACGGCACGCCGGAGCCGCCGTACGGACCTCCGTACGGCGGCTCGGGTGCTCAGCGGGTCAGAAGGCCGCGTTCTCCTGGTACGTCCCCCACTCCTGCCGCAGCGCGTTGCAGATCTCGCCCAGGGTCGCCTCGGCGCGCACCGCGTCCAGCATCGGCGGGATCATCGACTCGCCCGAGCGGGCCGCCGCCAGCATGGCGTCCAGCCCGGCCCGCACCGCCGCCTCGTCCCGGGCCGCCTTGCGCTCGCCCAGCACCCGCACCTGCTCGCGCTCGACCTCGTGGCTGACCCGCAGGATCTCCAGGTCGGGGGTGACGCTGCGCGGGTGGCAGTTGACGCCGACCACGCGCTTGTCCCCCTTCTCCACCGACTGCTGGTACTGGAAGGCCGCCTCGGCGATCTCGCCGGTGAACCAGCCCTCCTCGATGCCGCGCAGGATGCCGGAGGTGATCGGGCCGATCTCGTGGTCCTCCCGGCCCTTGTCCAGGATCCGCCGGAAGATCGCCTCGGCCTGCTGCTCGATCCGGTCGGTCAGCGCCTCGACGTACCAGGAACCGCCCAGTGGGTCGGCCACGTTGGTGACGCCGGTCTCCTCCATCAGCACCTGCTGGGTGCGCAGCGCGATCTCGGCGGCCTGCTCGGAGGGCAGCGCCAGGGTCTCGTCCAGCGCGTTGGTGTGCAGCGAGTTGGTGCCGCCGAGCACCGCGGAGAGCGCCTCGACCGCGGTGCGCACCACGTTGTTGTACGGCTGCTGCGCGGTGAGCGAGACGCCGGCGGTCTGGGTGTGGAAGCGCAGCCACTGCGCCTTGTCGGTCTTCGCGCCGAAGCGGTCGCGCATCCAGCGGGCCCAGATCCGGCGCGCGGCGCGGAACTTGGCGATCTCCTCGAAGAAGTCCAGGTGGGCGTCGAAGAAGAAGGACAGGCCGGGCGCGAAGACGTCCACGTCCAGGCCGCGGGACAGGCCCAGTTCGACGTAGGCGAAGCCGTCCGCGAGGGTGTACGCCAGCTCCTGCGCGGCCGTCGCCCCGGCCTCGCGGATGTGGTAGCCCGAGACGGAGAGCGGCTTGTACGCCGGGATGCCCCGGGCGCAGTGCTCCATCAGGTCGCCGATCAGGCGCAGGTGCGGCTCGGGGGCGAACAGCCACTCCTTCTGGGCGATGTACTCCTTGAAGATGTCGGTCTGCAGGGTGCCGTTGAGCACCGCCGGGTCCACGCCCTGGCGCTCGGCGGCGACCAGGTACATGCAGAAGATCGGGACGGCCGGGCCGCTGATCGTCATCGAGGTGGTGACCTCGCCGAGCGGGATGCCGGCGAACAGCACCTCCATGTCGGCGGCCGTGTCGATGGCGACGCCGCAGTGGCCGACCTCGCCGAGCGACTTGGGGTCGTCCGAGTCGTACCCCATCAGGGTGGGCATGTCGAAGGCGACCGAGAGGCCGCCGCCGCCCGCGTCCAGGATCATCCGGTAGCGCTCGTTGGTCTGCTGGGCGTTGCCGAAGCCGGCGAACTGCCGGATGGTCCAGGTGCGGCCGCGGTAGCCGGTGGGGTGCAGGCCGCGGGTGAACGGGTACTCACCGGGCCAGCCGATCCGCTCGAAGCCCTCGACGGGCTGCCCGGGCGCCGGGCCGTAGACCGGCTCGACCTCGTCGCCGGAGAGGGTGGTGAAGTCCGCGTCGCGCTTGCGGGCCTTGTCGTACCGCTGCTGCCAGCGCTGCCGTCCGCGCTCGATCTCCTCGGCGTCCATGGGCCGAACTCCGCTCCGTACGGCCGCCACGGCACCGGGCGGCACAGCTATTAGGACGTCCTACTAATTTACTCGGACGTCCTAGTACTTGTCGATGGAGCCCCGCCCGCGGAAACGGCAGCGGCCGGGAACGACCCGGCCCGGTCGGACCCGGATGCGCCGAGGGCGCCCCTCCCCCGCTCGGGGAAGGGGCGCCCTCGTGGCGCGTGCTCGTGGCGCGTGCTCGTGGCGCGGGCGGCTCAGACGCCGGCCGGCTGACGGGCGCCGCCCGCCGGCAGCTGCTCGGCGGCCTCGCGGGCCACCCGGCGCTCGAAGACGAAGGAGAGGAACGGGATGCAGCCCGCCGCCAGGGTCAGCACCAGGCGGCCGAGCGGCCACTTGAGCTTCTGCCCGAGTAGGAAGGTCACCACGAAGTACCCGATGTACAGGTAGCCGTGCAGCATCGCGACGTAGGTGGTCAGGTCCTCGGCGGTGCTGAACCCGTACTTCGCGACCATGAAGCCGCAGAACACCAGGAGTGCCACACCGGTCGCAATGGCCAGGCCGCGGTACCAGCCCAGCAGGGGGGTCGCCTTCATACTCTTCCTCGCCTCGCTCGGCTTTTTCGGCCGGTACGCCCGGATCCGCGCACCGCTCCCACGAGGGTAGCCGCCCTCACGGCCGCCCTTCCGCAGCCCCCTCGTCCGGCTCGGCGAAGTCGCCCGCCGCGATCCGCAGCGGCTTGAGCAGTTCGAAGACCTGCCGGCACTGCTCGGGACCGTACTCCTCCAGCCCGAACTCCATCGACATCAGCTCCCGGGTGGCCTCCTCGACCACCTCGCGGCCGCGCCCGGTGATCGCGGCGAGCACCCCGCGGCCGTCCAGCGGGTTGGGGCGGCGGGCGACCAGGCCGGCCCGCTCCAGGCGGTCGACGGTGTTGGTGACGCTGGTCGGGTGGACCATCAGCCGCTCGCCGATCTTGGAGAGCGAGAGCTCGCCGGTCCGGCTGAAGGTCAGCAGCACCAGCGCCTCGTACCGGGCGAAGGTCAGTCCGTACGGCTTGAGCACCGCGTCGACCCGGGACAGCAGGATCTGGTGGGCGCGCATGATCGAGGTGATCGCCGCCATCGAGGGCACGGTGCCCCAGCGGCGGGCCCACAGTTCGTCGGCGCGGGCGATCGGGTCGAAGTCGAGTGCGAGGGGCTTGGCCACCTCCTTACCGTACCGGCGGACGGGACGTGTGCTACCAGCCGTCCTGATGGTGGACAAGCGCGACGCGTGGCGGGATCCCGCCAATCGGACGGCCAGGTCCATACCTGGACATTGCGTCGGTGTGAACTGCGGGCAACAGCCGCCCGGCACAACGGGGTTGACCATCGAACGCCCGAACGCCCCGCTAGCAGGCCTCGGTTCGGACCGGAACCCGCTGAAAGTCGGGGCGGAACGCCCCCTTTGTCCGCCCGTTCACATTCCTTCGTCTTGGCGGGACTTGGCCAATTCATGAGGAAGACCTGTCATTTGATTTGCTCGATTGTCATGCTTTCCGCCAACCCCGTTCGACCGCCACCACCCCCACCCAACCGGTGGCAGCCGCACGACCGTTCGGGGTCCTCGCACGTCAGCGCCCGTCCCGCCCCGAAGGTGCCGAACCCGGCCCCCCGGGACGCGGCGCGACCGCGCCCACACGCGGTTTCCCGGAAGGACTCGTCCGTGAAGCGAAAGCTCGCCGCAGTCGCCGTACTCTCCGCCACCGCTCTGCTCACCGGTGTCGTCCAGGCCGGCGCGGCCCAGGCCGACCCCGCCCCGCAGGCCGGCAGCTCCCAGCAGCTCGCCGCCCTGCTCGCCCAGGCGAACGGCCAGTCCGGCAAGGTCGCCCACGCCCTGTCCCTCGGCGGCCAGGAGCAGCTGGTGGCCAAGGACGTCGTGGTGGACGCCGACGGCACCCGCCACCTCCGCTACGAGCGCACCCTCGCCGGGCTCCCCGTCCTCGGCGGCGACCTGGTCGTGCACCAGAAGGCGGACGGCACCACCACCGCCGTGGACAAGGCCGTCGGCGCCAAGCTCGCGCTGCCCAGCCTCACCCCGCAGATCCCCGCGGACAAGGCGGCCGCCCAGGCCACCGGCGCCGTGCAGTCCACCGTCGGCATCACCGTCGACGAGGACGAGGCGCCGCTGACGGCGGTGCACCAGACCGGCAAGGCCGAGCTGGTGGTCTGGGCCACCGACGGCAGCCCCCGCCTGGCGTACCGCACCACGGTCGAGGGCGAGCGCGCCGACGGCACCCCGAGCCGCCAGCTGCTGGTCACCGACGCGGCGAGCGGCCAGGTGCTGTCCACCCACGAGGAGGTGCAGACCGCCGCCGGCACCGGCAAGGGCGTCTTCGTCGGCACCGTCCCGCTGACCACCACCCAGAGCGGCAGCTCCTACCAGCTCAAGGACGCCACCCGCGGCGGCCAGGCGACCTACACCCTCAAGGGCAAGACCTCCGGCTCCGGCACCCTGGTCGCCAACACCACCAACAGCTTCGGCAACGGCCTGGCCTCCAACGCGGAGTCCGCCGCCGTGGACGCCCAGTACGGCGCCGCGGTCACCTGGGACTTCTACAAGAACACCTTCGGCCGCAACGGCATCAAGAACAACGGCGTCGGCGCCGCCAGCCGGGTCCACTACGGCTCCAACTACGTGAACGCGTTCTGGGACGACTCCTGCTTCTGCATGACGTACGGCGACGGCTCGGGCAACACCCACCCGCTCACCGCGCTGGACGTGGCCGGCCACGAGATGAGCCACGGCGTCACCTCCGCCACCGCCGGCCTCAACTACTCCGGTGAGTCCGGCGGCCTCAACGAGGCCACCTCGGACATCTTCGGCACCATGGTCGAGTGGTACGCCAACCTGCCCTCCGACAAGCCGGACTACCTCATCGGCGAGCAGATCAACATCAACGGTGACGGCAAGCCGCTGCGCTACATGGACCAGCCGTCCAAGGACGGCGCCTCGGCGGACTACTGGTCCTCCACGGTCGGCAACAAGGACGTCCACTACTCCTCGGGCGTCGCCAACCACTTCTTCTACCTGCTGTCCGAGGGCAGCGGCGCCAAGACCATCAACGGCGTCAACTACAACAGCCCGACGTACAACGGCTCCAGCCTCTCCGGCATCGGCCGGGACAAGGCGGCGAAGATCTGGTACCGCGCGCTGACCACCTACTTCACCTCCACCACCAACTACGCGGCGGCCCGCACCGGCACCCTCAAGGCCGCGGCGGACCTGTACGGCGCCACCAGCGCCGAGTACAGCGCCGTCGCCGCGACCTGGACCGCCGTCAACGTGAAGTGACGCCCGGCGGAAGGTGAGCTGGACGCCCGGGGCCCCGTTGGAGGGCAGGCCCCGGGCGTCCGTCCATGTCCGCCGCCGGTCCGCCGCGCCCCCTCGCCGCCGGTCCGCCGCGCCCCCGCGGCGCGTCAAGCGGTCCCGGTTGGCGGAGTCCCGCCAGCCGGGACGAACCGAAGATTCCGGACAGTGGACGGCAACCGAACCATCCGCACCGCCCCTGGCGACTCCTGGCCAATCCCGGGAGGCGCCCTGTCCTTTCCTGCCACGGATTGTCATGCTTATGACCAAGCTCCCGCCCGACGGTCCGTCGCCCCCACCCGACCGACGGACCGTCAGCGGCCGTACGGGAGCAGCACGTTCGCGCCCTACCGCCCCAACGGCGCCACCCCCGGCGCCCCGGTACGCGGCGCACCCGCACGCACGCGCGGGTCCCGTGGAAGGAACTGCCCCACGTGAAGCGAAAGTTGACCCTCCCGGCGGTGCTCTCCGCCACCGCACTGCTGGCCGGCGTCGTCCAGATCGCCGCCCTCCCCGCCGCCCAGGCCGCCGACCTGTCGCAGTCCGCGCCGCTCGCGATCGCCGCCGGCCAGAGCGCCCCGCTCGCCGGCGCGCTCGCCCTGGGCGCCCAGGAGCGGCTGGTCGCCAAGGACGCCGTGGTGGACGCCGACGGCACCCGCCACCTCCGGTACGAGCGCACCTACGCCGGCCTGCCGGTGCTGGGCGGCGACCTGGTCGTCCACCAGCGCCCGAACGGCTCGGTGGCCTCGGTGGACCGCGCCTTCGACGGCCGGATCGCCCTGCCGAACGGCCTGGCCCCCGGCCTGTCCGCCGACCAGGCCGCCGCACGGGCCACCGACGCGGTGCGGGCGACCGTCGGCCTGGCCGCCGACGACGACGAGGCCGCGCTCAGCCGGGTGGACGGCACCGACCGGACGGACCTGGTGGTCTGGGCCGCCGACGGCAACCCGCGGCTGGCCCACCGCACGGTGGTGCGCGGCGAGCGCTCCGACGGCACCCCGAGCAGCCAGCAGGTGGTCACCGACGCGGCCACCGGCGACCTGCTCTCCACCCACGAGGAGGTCCAGACCGCGGCCGGCAGCGGCAAGGGCGTCCACGTCGGCACCGTCCCGCTGACCACCACCCAGAGCGGTTCGACCTACTCGCTCAAGGACGCCACCCGGGGCAACCAGTCGACCACCGACCTCAAGGGCGGCACCTCGGGCAACGGCTCGCTGTTCACCGCCACCAGCAACACCTGGGGCAACGGCCTCACCTCCAACCGCCAGTCGGCCGCCGTGGACGCCCAGTTCGGCGCCTCGGCCACCTGGGACTTCTACAAGAAGACCTTCGGCCGCAACGGCATCAAGAACAACGGCGTGGGCGCCCTCAGCCGGGTGCACTACGGCTCGAACTACGTCAACGCGTTCTGGAACGACTCCTGCTTCTGCATGACCTACGGCGACGGCAACGGCAACACCAACCCGCTCACCGCGATCGACGTCTCCGGCCACGAGATGACCCACGGCGTCACCTCCGCCACCGCCGGCCTCAACTACTCCGGCGAGTCCGGCGGCCTCAACGAGGCCACCTCGGACATCTTCGGCACCATGGTCGAGTGGTACGCCAACCTGCCGGCGAACCCGCCGAACTACTGGATCGGCGAGAAGATCAACATCTTCGGCAACGGCAAGCCGCTGCGCTACATGGACAAGCCCTCGCTGGACGGCAAGTCCGCGGACTCCTGGTACTCCGGCGTCGGCAACCTGGACGTCCACTACTCGTCCGGCATCGCCAACCACTTCTTCTACCTGCTCTCCGAGGGCAGCGGCGCCAAGAGCATCAACGGCTACAACTACAACAGCCCGACCTCCAACGGCTCGAAGGTCACCGGCATCGGCCGGGACAAGGCGGCCGCGATCTGGTACCGCTCGCTGACCGTGTACTTCACCTCCACCACCAACTACAAGGCCGCCCGCACCGCGAGCCTCAAGGCCGCGGCCGACCTCTACGGCGCCAACGGCGCCGAGTACAAGGCGGTGGCGGCGGCCTGGAGCGGGGTCAACGTCAACTGACCGCGCCCCGCACGAGCCATCCCCGGTAAGAAACGGCGACAGGCTGCCGCGGCCCTTTGGGAGAGGAGGCCGTGGCAGCCTGTCGGCCGTCCACCCGGAGCGGGATCAGGCGGTGGCGGGCTCCAGCTCGCCGCGCTCCTCGCGGCCGAGCATCCGCTCGGCGAAGAAGCCGCCGAAGGGCAGCACCGAGAGCACGAAGAGCAGGGCGCCGCGCTTGACGTCCCACTTCTGCGCCTGCCAGGCCTGGATCCAGAAGACCACGTACAGGACGAACAGGACCCCGTGGACCATGCCCATCACCGGCACGGCGTCGAAGGACGTGGTCCGCTTCAGCACCGAGCAGATCAGCAGCAGGACGAAGGAGATCGCCTCGGGGGCGGAGACCAGGCGCAGGCGGTGGACGGCGCTGCTGTTCACGTTGGATACCTCAATACGGGGGTCGGAGGCGTGGGCACGCTTGTGAAGCGACTCACAAGCCTTCCGGCCATTATCACCGAGCACACGTACGGGCCCCGGGCCGGGGGTGGCCACCGTGCCGGATGTCACAGCCGCGCGCCAGAACCCCGCCGGCCGCAGCAGGGCGTCGCCCGTACCCCCTATCCTGCTGCCCGCGCGCCCAACGGAACCGGGCGCCACCGGCATCGCACCACGGGGGTAGCACCACATGTTCAAGCGTGACTGGGACCGCAGGACCTGCGCCAAGCGCGGCCACATCACCTACGCGCCGACCGAGCCCGAGCTGGCCGCCCGGCTGCACACCGCCACCGCCGTCGGCGACGCCTGGCGCTGCCTGCGCTGCGGCGACTTCGCGCTCGGCGCCCCGCACGGCTCCGGCCCGGCGGCGGACGCCCCGCTGGTGCCCCGCGGCAAGGCGCTGCGGGACCTCTTCATCCTGCGCTTCCTGGCCGTCGAGCGGGTGCTGCGCGGCGTGATCATCATCCTGATGGCCTGGGGCGTCTGGAAGTTCTCCAACAGCCAGGAGGCCGTGCAGCGGATCTTCGAGGACGACCTCACGATCTTCAAGCCGGTCACCGACCACTTCCACTGGGACCTCGACCACGCCCCGATCGTCGAGACCATCCGCAAGACCTTCGGCTACCAGAAGAAGACCCTGCTGGTCGTCGCGGGCGCGATGATCGCCTACGCGCTGATCGAGATCGTCGAGGCGGTCGGCCTCTGGCTGGGCCGGCGCTGGGCCGAGTACCTGACCGTGGTCGCCACCGCCGCCTTCCTCCCGCTGGAGGGCTACGAGCTGCACGAGCACGTCAGCGCCGTGAAGGTCTGCACCCTGCTGCTGAACATCGCCGCGGTGCTCTGGATCATGCTCTCCAAGCGGCTGTTCGGCCTGCGCGGCGGCGTGGTGGCCTTCGAGGCGGAGCGCCACTCGGCCTCGCTGCTGGAGGTCGAGGAGGCCGCCGGGACCGTCCCGCACCCGGGCCACGGCCACGGGGCGCACGCACGCTCCTGACGCGAACGATTGTCCCGAGTCCGTACCGGTCCGCCCCGGCCCTCTCGCCCGGCCGCCCCCGCGGCGGCTAGATTGCGGCCGTGGCACAGTTCAGACTCCAGGGATCAAGGGTCCTCGCCGTCGAGTTGGGCGGGGACGCCGTCAAGGCCCGGCACGGCTCGATGGTCGCGTACACCGGCCAGATGACCTTCAAGAAACTGACCGGCGGCGGGGACGGGCTGCGCGGCATGGTCGCCCGCAGACTCACCGGCGAGCGGATGACGGTCATGGAGGTGAAGGGGCAGGGCACCTGCTACTTCGCCGACCGGGCCACCGAGATCAACCTGGTCCGCCTCGACGGCGAGACGCTCTACGTGTCTCCGGTCCACCGGCGCTGCACCGCGGGCGGGGGGCCCCCCCGCCCCCCCCTCACCCGGGGGTGACGCGGGGGCACGGGGCCCCG
>NZ_JBHYGR010000005.1:71212-79938 GCF_042738155.1 Kitasatospora sp. NPDC059088
TTGGGTGGGGGGGGGGCTGCCAACTTTCACGGCCCCCCCCCGCGCCACCTTTACAACCCGGGCCCGCCCGGCCGGCCCGACTCTCACGGGGGGGCCCCACAACCTGCTCTGCACCGAGGCCGGGCTGCACACCGGCACCAGCTTCACCGGGCTGAACGGCGTCTCCTCGGGCAACGGCCTCTTCACCACCAAGGTGGAGGGGCGCGGCTGGGCGGCCGTCACCTCCAACGGGCCGGCCGTCATCCTGCGGGTCGGCAAGGACATGCCGCTGCGGGTCGACCCGGGCGCGTACGTCGCGCACACCGGCAACCTGCACCGCAGCGTGAAGTCGGGCGCGGGCTGGACCACGGTGATCGGCGAGGGCGGCGGCGAGGCCGTGCAGGTCGAGTTCACCGGCGAGGGCCTGGTGTACGTCCAGCCCTCGGAGAAGGTCACCCTCGGGGGTGACGTCTGATGGGCTTCACCCGGATCAACGGCAAGATGGTCGAGGCCCAGGTGGTGCCCGGCCAGCGGCTGTTCAGCCAGCGCGGGGCGATGCTCGGGTACACCGGGGACGTCCGCTTCACCCCGAACATCACCGGCGGCCAGGGCGGGGTGATGTCGATGATCGGCCGGCGGGTCGCCAACGAGGACACCCCGCTGATGACGGTCGAGGGCCACGGCCGGGTGATGTTCGGCCACGGCGGCCACCACGTGCACGTGATCGACCTGGTCGGCGACACCCTGTTCGTCGAGGCGGACCGGCTGCTCGCCTTCGAGGGCACCCTGCGCCAGTCCACCGTCTTCCTCGGCTCGCAGGGCGGGGTGATGGGCATGGTCCGCGGCCAGGTCAGCGGGCAGGGCCTGTTCACCACCCGGCTGGAGGGCCACGGCTCGGTCGCGGTGATGGCCCACGGCGGCGTCTTCGAACTGCCGATCACCCCCGGCCAGTCGGTGCACGTCGACCCCCAGGCGTACGTGGCGCACCGCGGCGAGGTGCGCAACAAGCTGTCCACGGCGATCGGCTGGCGCGAGATGATCGGCCGCGGCTCGGGCGAGGCGTTCCAGCTGGAGCTGTCCGGGCAGGGCACGGCGTACGTCCAGGCGAGCGAGGAGAAGCTCTGATGTCCCACCCTCCGCAGCCTCCGTACGGGGGAGGCTCCCCGCACGACCAGCCGACCCAGCCGGGTTTCACGGTGCCGCCGGACTACGGCCGCGCCGCCGGGTACCCGCCGCCCCCGCCCCCGCCCTACCAGCCGCAGGCCCAGCCGCAGCAGCCCCAGCAGTCCTACGCCCAGGAGCAGTTCGGCGGCGCGCAGGCCCCGCTGCCGACCGCCCACGGCGGCTCCGGCCCGGTGGTGTACGACGCGCACACCCTGCCGTCCAACGACAACGTCAACCCGTACGCCTTCGCGGTCGAGCTGAACGGCTCCTACTTCCTGCAGAAGGGCAAGATGGTCGCCTACTACGGCGACATCTCCTTCCGCGGCGTCGGCGCCGGGATGGTCGACCGGGTGCTCGGCCAGCACTTCAACTCGCCGCTGCACGCCTCGGACTGGGTGGTCGCCCAGGGCTCCGGCCGGCTGCTGCTGGCCGACCGGGCCTTCGACCTCAACTCCTACGACCTGGACGACGGCAACCTGACCGTCCGCTCCGGCAACCTGCTCGCCTTCGACCCGACGCTGCGGCTCAAGCAGTCGATCATCCCGGGTTTCCTGACCCTGATCGGCACCGGCCGCTTCGTCGCCGCCTCCAACGGGCCGGTGCACTTCGTGGAGCCGCCGGTCCGGGTGGACCCGCAGGCGCTGGTGGGCTGGGCGGACTGCCCGGCGCCGTGCCACCACTACGACCACGACTACCTGCACGGGGTGGTCGGCGGCCTGCGGCGGCTGACCGGCATCGGCGGCGCCTCCGGCGAGGAGCACCAGTTCGAGTTCATCGGGGCCGGGCAGGTGCTGGTGCAGTCCAGCGAGACGCTGCTGGCCGAGCGGTCGGTCGGCCGGGTGGACGCCGAGGCCGGGGTCCCGGTCGGCGGGGTGCCGAACCAGCCGGGCCACGCCGGCGACCACCCCAACACCCCCGGCCTCGGTAACCTGGGCGAACTCGGGCGGCGTTTCGGCCTGTAAACTCGTACAAGATTGAACTAAATCGGCTATGCTGGACCCCATGGATACGCACACGACCGACACTGCGGACACTCCTCCGTCGCAGCCCGAGGAGGAGACTCCCTGGCTGACCGCCAGGGAGCAGCGGATGTGGCGCGCCCATCTGGAGGTCGCCAAGCTGCTGGACTACCAGCTCAGCCGCGAACTCCAGCCCCACAGCCTGGCGATCAACGACTACGAGATCCTGGTCGTGCTCTCCGAGGCCCCGGACCACCGGATGCGGATGACGGACCTCGCCACCGCCACCCTCCAGTCCAAGAGCCGGCTCTCCCACCAGATCACCCGGATGGAGAACGCCGGGCTGGTGCTGCGCCAGGAGTGCCCCGGTGACCGCCGCGGCCTCTTCGCCCACCTCACCGAGCAGGGCTGGGAGACCATGCAGCGGGTCGCCCCCGACCACGTGCGCAGCGTCCGGGCCCACTTCATCGACCGCTTCACCCCGGAGCAGCTCGACGCCCTCTACGAGGCCCTGGCCCCGGTCGCCGACCACCTCCGCGGCCTCCGCGGCCGCTCGTAGCCGCTCCTGGCCGCACCGCGGACAGCGGCGGGGCCCCGGACCGCACCCGGTCCGGGGCCCCGCGCGCGACGCTCAGCCCGTGGTCAGGCCCGCGACCAGTTCGTCGGCCGCGCCGTACGGGTCCAGCTCGCCGTTGACCACCCGCTCGGCCAGGCCGACCAGGTGGCGGTCGCCGGAGAGGTCGCCGATCCGGGCGCGCAGCTCGGCCAGCGCGATCGCCTCGATCTCCTGGGCGGCCCGACGGCGGCGGCGCGCCGCCAGCTCACCGGTCTCCTCCAGCCAGGCGCGGTGCTTCTCCAGGGCCTCGACCACCTCGTCCACGCCCTCGCCGCGGGCCGCGACGGTCTTCACGATCGGCGGGCGCCAGTCCCCCGCCTCGCGGGCCTCGCCGAGGCCCAGCATGTGGTTGAGCTCCCGGGCGGTGGCGTCGGCGCCGTCCCGGTCGGCCTTGTTGACCACGAAGACGTCGCCGATCTCCAGGATGCCCGCCTTGGCGGCCTGGATGCCGTCGCCCATCCCGGGGGCCAGCAGCACCACGGCGGTGTCCGCCTGGGCGGCGACCTCGACCTCGGACTGGCCCACGCCGACGGTCTCCACCAGGATCACCTCGCAGCCCGCCGCGTCCAGCACCCGCAGCGCCTGCGGCGCCGCCCAGGACAGCCCGCCCAGGTGCCCGCGGGTGGCCATCGAGCGGATGAACACCTCGGGGTCGGTCGCGTGGTCCTGCATCCGGACCCGGTCGCCCAGCAGCGCCCCGCCGGAGAACGGCGAGGACGGGTCGACGGCGAGCACCCCGACCCGCTTGCCGAGCCGCCGGTAGGCGGAGACCAGCGCCGAGGTGGAGGTGGACTTGCCCACCCCGGGCGAGCCGGTCAGGCCCACCGTGTACGCCTGCCCGGTGTACGGCGCGAGCGCGGCCATCGCCTCCCGCAGCTGCGGGGCGGCGTTCTCGACCAGCGTGATCAGCCGGGCGACCGCCCGCGGCCGGCCCTCCCGGGCCTGCTCGACCAGCGTGGCGACATCGATCATCAGGAGCTCCTTGCGCGGATGCCGGCGGGTGGCGGCGGCGTACGGCGGCGAACGACGGCAGATGCCGAAGGGGCCGCGGACCACTTGTGGCGGTCCGCAGCCCCGGAGGTCGGAACAGATCAGGCCTTCGGCACGCGCACGATCAGCGCGTCGCCCTGGCCGCCGCCGCCGCACAGCGCGGCCGCGCCGACCCCGCCGCCGCGGCGCTGCAGCTCCAGCGCGAGGGTCAGCACCACGCGGGCACCGGACATCCCGATCGGGTGGCCGAGCGCGATCGCGCCGCCGTTGACGTTGACGATGTCGGCGGAGACGCCGAGGTCCTTCATCGACTGGTGGGCGACGGCCGCGAACGCCTCGTTGATCTCGATCAGGTCGAGGTCGGAGACCTCCAGGCCCTCCTTGCCCAGCGCGTGCCTGATCGCGTTGGACGGCTGCGACTGGAGCGAGTTGTCCGGGCCGGCCACGTTGCCGTGGGCGCCGATCTCGGCGATCCAGGTCAGGCCCAGCTCCTCGGCCTTGGCCTTGCTCATCACGACCACGGCGGCGGCGCCGTCGGAGATCTGCGAGGAGGTGCCGGCGGTGATCGTGCCGTCCTTGGTGAAGGCGGGGCGCAGCTTGGCCAGGCCCTCCACGGTGGTGTCGGCGCGGATGCCCTCGTCCTGGCTGAACAGCACCGGCTCGCCCCTGCGCTGCGGGATGGCGACCGGGACGATCTCGGCCTCGAAGACGCCGTCGGCCTGCGCCTTGGCGGCCCGCTGGTGGGAGGCGGCGGCGATCTCGTCCTGCACGTCGCGGGCGATGCCCAGGCGGGTGTTGTGCTTCTCGGTGGACTCGCCCATCGGGATGTTCTCGTAGGCGTCGGTCAGACCGTCGTACGCCATCGCGTCGAGCACCTCGACCGCGCCGTACTTGTAGCCCTCGCGGGACTTCGGCAGCAGGTGCGGGGCGTTGGTCATGGACTCCTGGCCGCCGGCCACCACGATGTCGAACTCGCCGGCCCGGATCAGCTGGTCGGCCAGGGCGATGGCGTCCAGGCCGGAGAGGCAGACCTTGTTGATGGTCAGCGCCGGGACGTTCATCGGGATGCCGGCCTTGACGGCCGCCTGGCGGGCCGGGATCTGACCGGCGCCGGCCTGCAGCACCTGGCCCATGATCACGTACTGGACCTGCTCACCCGTGATGCCGGCCCGCTCCAGCGCGCCCTTGATCGCGAAGCCGCCGAGGTCGGCACCGGAGAAGCCCTTGAGGGAACCGAGCAGGCGGCCCATCGGGGTCCGCGCACCGGCAACGATCACAGAGGTGGTGTTGGTCATGGGACGGGCCCCTTCGCACGTCGTGGCCAGGTGGTGAGGATGCGCTCAGGGTACTGACCCGTTTTCCGCCCGTCACCGGAGCGACGGTGTGATCGAGCGCACTGGCACCGTCCAGTCAACACCGTGTCAATGCGATCCGGGTGAACGTCCGGGTGATTCCCGGCGTGTGAGCAGGCTCGCACGTCCGGCACTGGCGCCGCCTCGGGGCCGTACGCTGCACTGGGTGCCACTGTCCGTCCACCGCCCCCTGGAGGCGCCGTGCTGACCCGCATCGACCACATCGGCATCGCCTGCCGAGACCTCGACAAGACGGTCGAGTTCTACCGCGCGACCTACGGCTTCGAGGTGTTCCACAGCGAGGTCAACGAGGAGCAGGGGGTCCGCGAGGCCATGCTCCGGATCAACGGCACGGACGACGGCGGCGCCTCGTACCTCCAGCTGCTGGAGCCCACCCGCCCGGACTCCACCGTCGCCAAGTGGCTGGAGAAGAACGGCGAGGGCGTGCACCACATCGCCTTCGGCACCGCCGACGTGGACGGCGACGCCGAGGCGATCCGCGACAAGGGCGTCCGGGTCCTGTACGACCAGCCGCGGATCGGCTCGATGGGCTCGCGGATCACCTTCCTGCACCCCAAGGACTGCGGCGGCGTGCTGACCGAGCTGGTCACCTCGGCCCAGCCGGGCGAGCACGAAGGGCACTGAAACGACCTCGGAACCGCTCCCGGTGCCGCCCGGGACCGGGCGGCACACCGGAATTCGGCACTAGCGACCCGTCAGTAACGTGGTCCGGCAGCCGGAAAACCCCCACGCGGCCATTCCCCCGCGGTGCGCGCCCACTACAATGCCCAGGTGCGCGAAGACTCCGGGGGACGGAGGCGACGGGCACGGCCGATGACAGGCCTGTCCGCCCTCCGGTGGCCGGCCCGTCGCAGGGGAGTCCAGTACGCGGGCACGGCTGAACAGTCGCAAGACGGATCTGTCACCATTCTCCACAGGCAAGAGTTCGCCCAGGAGTCCACCCGGACGGGGGAACGCGGCACGTCCGCGCTCCCGCGACCAGGACTCCGACGACCGCGGCGGACGGCTCCGGCTTGGCAGCGGGTCGTCCGGTGGGCGCGGATGCAAGGACCAGTCGGACCAGGACCCCGGACACGGGTGGCCGGGACCGGCCCGGTCGAGGACGCGACCAGGAGATGGATGGGACCGCGGAGTGCGGGGCAACGACCGCTACGAGGTTGACGATCACCTCTCCCAGTTCGAGGCCGAGATGGGTCGGACTCGGAAGGAGCGGGACAAAGCAGTCGAGCATGCCGAGGACCTCGCCTACCAGGTGGAGGTGCTCCGGGCCAAGCTGCACGAATCCCGGCGCATGCTCGCCCAGCCGCGCGCCTTCGACGCCGTCTCCGGCCAGGCCGAGCAGATGCTGCGGACCGCCGAGATGCAGGCCCAGCAGATGCGCGCCGACGCCGAGCGCCAGCTGCGCGACTCCCAGGCCGCCACCCAGCGGATCATGGCCGAGACCGCCGAGCGCACCGCCCGGCTGGAGGCCGAGCTCGCCGCACGCCGCCGCCAGCTGGAGGACGAGCTCACCGAGCTGCGCCGCTCCGCCGAGCAGCACGTCAACGGCTGGGCCGAGCAGACCCGGTCCGGCTCCGAGCAGGAGGCCCAGCGCCTCCTCCAGGACGCCCGCGCCGAGGCCGAGCGGATGGTCGCCGCGGCCCGCGCCGAGGCCGCCGCCCTCTCCGACCACGCCCGCGCCCAGACCGCCGCCGACGTGGACGCCGCCCGCGGCGAGGCCCAGGCCGCCGCCGAGGCCGCCCTCCAGAAGGCCCAGAACGACGCCGAGCGACTGCTGCGCGCCGCCTCCGAGCACGCCCAGCAGGCCGGTGCCCAGGCCGCCGCCGATGTGGACGCGGCCCGCGGCCAGGCCCAGCAGGAGCTGGCCGCCGCCCACGCCGCCGCCGAGCAGCAGCTGGCCGTCGCCCACACCGAGATCAGCCGGCTCAAGGAGCAGGCCGCCGCCGAGCAGGCCCGCGCCGAGCAGCAGCTGGGCGCCGCGAAGGCCGAGATAGAGCGGCTGCGCGACGCGGCGATCGCCGAGGCCGAGCGCGCCCGCCGGGAGGCCACCGAGCTGCGGGTCCAGGCCGAGCAGGCAGCCGAGCAGTTGCAGGCCGACGCCGAGGCCGCCGCCGAGCGCAAGGTCGCCGACGGTGAGGCCGCCACCGAGCAGCGCTCGCAGACCGCCCGGGCCGAGATCGCCCGGCTGGTCGCCAACGCCACCAAGGAGTCCGAGGCCATCCGGGCCGAGGCCGAGGCGATCCGCAGCAACGCCGCCACCCGGCAGGCCGAGGCGGACGCCGCCAAGGCCGCCGCCGCCGAGGAGAGCGAGCGGCTGCGGGCCACCGCCGAGTCGGTCGCCGCCCAGTTGAAGGCCGAGGCCGAGGCGGCGATCGCCGAGCTGCGCGCCCAGGCCGACCGGGACGTGGCGGAGCTGCGGGCCCAGGCCGAGGCCGACGCCCAGCGGCTGCGCGGCGAGGCCGAGGAGGCCGGCCGCGCGGCCGGCGCCAAGGACGCCACCGTGCACCTCGCCAAGGCCGCCAAGACCGCCGAGGAGGTGCTCGGCCGGGCCAACCAGGACGCCGAGACCGCCCGCAGCGAGGCCTCCGCCGAGGCCGAGCGGATCCGCGCCGAGGCGCACGCCGAGGCCCAGCGGCTGCGCGAGCAGGCCCAGGCCGCCGTCGAGCAGGCCCAGAACGCCGCCCTGGACGACGCCGCCGCGATCCGCGAGCGGATCGAGCAGATGCAGGACGAGGCCGCCCGGCTGCGCGCCGAGGCCGAGGAGCTGCGCGCCCAGGCCGCCGCCGAGGCCGACCGGGCCCGCAGCGAGGCCCGCCGCCAGGCCGTGCTGCAGATCGAGGAGTCGGCGAAGAACGCCGAGGAGCTGCTCACCAAGGCCAAGGCCGACGCGGACGAGCTGCGCGCCGGTGCCGCCGGGGAGATCGAGCGGCTGCGCACCCAGGCCCAGGAGCAGGCCGCCGAGACCCAGGGCCGGGCCGAGCAGACCCTGGCCCGGGCCCGGACCGAGGCCGAGAAGATCACCTCGGCCGCCGAGCAGCAGGGCCAGGACGCGGTGACCGCCGCCAAGGCCGCGGCCGCCGAGAACCGCGCCGCCACCGAGCGGGAGACCGCCGAACTCCGGCGCGGCGCAACCGAGTTCGACCAGCAGGTGCGCGCCGCGGCGACCGCCGCCGCAGAGGCCCTGGCCGCCGAGTCCCAGGCCGAGGCGAACGCCGTCCGGGACGCCGCGGTCGCCGACGCCGAGCGGGTGCGCACCGAGGCCGACACCGAGGCCGCCCGCACGAGGGCCGAGGCCGAGGCCACCGCGAACGCGCTGCGCGAGGAGAGCCGGCGCGAGTACGAGGAGGCCGCCGCCGGGCTGCAGCGCGAGCGCGAGGAGACCGCCGAGCAGCTGGCCGGTGCCCGCACCGCCCGCGAGCAGGCCGAGCAGGGCGCCGCCGAGCTGACCGAGCGCACCGCCCGGGAGAGCACCGAGGTCCGCGCGGCCGCCGACCGGTACGCCGCCGAGCAGCGCGAGAGCGCCGACCACGAGACGGCCGAGCAGCGCGAGGAGGCGGAGCAGTACGCCGCCGAGCACCGTGCCGAGGCGGAGCGGGCCGCGGCCGAGCTGCGCGCCCTCGCCCAGCAGGAGACCACCCAGCAGCG
>NZ_JBHYGR010000005.1:80036-128666 GCF_042738155.1 Kitasatospora sp. NPDC059088
AGGCCTACGCCGACCGCGTCCGCACCGAAGCCGAACAGCACGCCACCGACCTGCGCACCGAGGCCGAGCAGTACGCCGCCGACCACCGCACCGAGGCGGAGCAGTACGCCGCCGAGCACCGTGCCGAGGCGGAGCGGGCCGCGGCCGAGCTGCGCGCCCTCGCCCAGCAGGAGACCACCCAGCAGCGCGAGAGTGCCGAGGCCTACGCCGACCGCGTCCGCACCGAAGCCGAACAGCACGCCACCGACCTGCGCACCGAGGCCGAGCAGTACGCCGCCGACCACCGCACCGAGGCCGACGAGCTGCTGGAGCAGGCCGGCGCCGCCGCCGAGCAGCGCCGGGCCGAGGCCGCCCAGGACGCCAAGGCCACCCGCGAGAAGGCCGCCGCCGAACTGGCGCTGGCCGACGAGCAGGCCGAGACCGTCCGGGCCGAGGCCGGCCGGGAGCTGTCCGAGGCCCGCGCCACCGCCGACGCCATCCGCGCCGAGGCCGCCGCCGAGCTGGAGCAGGCGCGCGCCGACGGCCAGGACGTGGTGGCCGCCGCCCGGGCCGAGGGCGCCGAGCTGGTCTCCACCGCCGAGGACGAGGCCGCCGAGGTCCGCCAGTCGGTGGCCGGCCTGCACGAGGCCGCCGCCGAGCAGATCGCCGCGCTGCGGGCCACCGCCGAGCAGGACGCCGCGGACACCCGCGAGCGGGCCGAGCAGGACGCCGCCGAGGTGCGCGAGCTCGCCGACCGCGAGACCGCCGAGCAGCGCGAGGCCGCCGACCGGTACGCCGCCGAGGTGCGCGAGCTCGCCGACCGCGAGACCGCCGAGCAGCGCGAGGCCGCCGACCGGTACGCCGTCGAGGTGCGCGAGCTCGCCGACCGCGAGACCGCCGAGCAGCGCGAGCTCGCCGACCTCGAAACGGCCGAGCTGCGCGCCCGGACCGAGGCCGAGACCACCGCCCTGCGCGAGCGGACCGAGCTGGAGCTCGCCGCCGAGCGCGAGGCCGCCGAGGCCGAGCTCGGCCGGCAGCGGGCCGAGGCCCAGGCCTACGACGAGCAGCTGCGCGCCGAGGCCGACGCCGAACTGCGGGCCGCCCAGGAGGCCGCCGAGCAGCTGCGCGCCGACTCCGAGGCGCAGGCCGTCCGTACGGTCGCCGAGGCCGACGCCCAGGGCCGGCGGGCGATCGCCGACGCCGAGGAGCTGGCCGCCGGGCTGCGCGCCGAGGCCGAGGAGTACGCGCTCGCCACCCGCACCCTGGCCGACGAGTACGACGCCTCCACCCACGCCCGCGCCGACGCCTACGACGCGCAGACCCGGGAGGCCGCCGAGCAGTTCGACAAGGCCACCCGGGACCGCGCCAAGTCCGTGCTGGAGAAGGCCTTCGCCGACGCCGAGTCGCTCGGCGAGGACGCCCAGACCACCGCGCTGGCCACCACGGCCGCCGCCGAGGAGCAGGCGGACGCGATGGTCGCGGCCGCCCGCAAGGAGGCCGACCGGCTGGTCGCGGCCGGCGAGGCGGCCGGTCAGGCCGAGGTCGAGAAGGGCCGCTCCGACGCCGACGTGCTGCTCGCCGAGGCCCGCCGGGACGCCACCGCGATCCGCGAGCGCGCCGAGGAGCTGCGCGAGCGCACCGACGCCGAGGTGGAGGCGCTGCACGAGCGGGCCCGCAAGGAGAACGCGGCGGCCATGAAGTCGGCCGGCGAGCGGGTGGACGCGCTGGTGACGGCCGCCCAGGAGCAGCTGACCGAGGCCGAGGAGCAGGCGGTGGCCACCGTCGCCGAGGCCGAGGACCGCGCCGCCGCCCTGGTCGCGGCCGCCGAGGACCGGGCGTCCGAGCTCACCTCGGAGGCCTCCGCGGAGGCCAGCAAGGTCCGGCTGTCCGCCGTCCGCAAGGCCGAGGGCCTGCTCAAGGAGGCGGAGACCAAGCTCGCCAACTCCACCGACCGGGCCGAGTCGCTGATCGAGAAGTCCGAGGCGAAGCTGCGCGCGGCCGAGACGGAGGCCGAGGAGCGCCTCGACGGCGCGGCCGCCGAGGCGGAGAAGCGGCTGCGCGACGCCGACCGCACCGCGGACGAGCAGATCGAGCTGGCGAAGGCGGAGGCCGAGCGGCTGATCGCCGAGGCGAAGGCCGAGGCCGAGCGGGTCACCGGCGAGGGCCGGCGCGAGCTGGACGAACTGGTGCGCCGCCGCAAGGACATCAACACCGAGATCTCCAGGGTCCAGGACGTGCTCTCGGCGCTGGAGGCGTTCGAGGCACCGACACCGGTCGCCCAGGTCAACGGGGGAAGCAACACCAAGAAGGACGGGGGCGCCAAGGCCGGTGCCGGAGTTGGCTCCCCCCGGTCGGGTGGCAATCGTTCCAAGAACGCACCACCCGATTGAGCGGACATTGACGGTCATTGTCCGTGAGACAACGGCATTTCGCCGTCGACACTCCGGTACCGTGTCAGGATTCCCTCAACCACCTCAGCGGTTTGACGACAGGAAGCCCAGAGTCCCATGAGCGACAGTCACTCCCCTCACGGCTTCGACCTGGTACGCCGTGGGTACGAGCGCGCCCAGGTCGACGAGCGGATCACCAAGCTGGTGGCCGACCGTGACAGTGCCTTGACCCGGATCAGTGCACTGGAGAAGCGCATCGAGGAGCTCCACCTCGAAACCCAGACCGCCCAGGCGGCGGTCGCCGAGCAGGAGCCCTCCTACGCCGGTCTCGGCGCCCGGGTCGAGAAGATCCTGCGGCTCGCCGAGGAGGAGGCCAAGGACCTGCGCGACGAGGCGCACCGCGCTTCCGAGCAGCACCGCGAGCTGGCCGAGGCCGCCGCCCAGCAGGTCCGCACCGAGGCCGAGAACTACGCCAAGGACCGCAAGGCCAAGGCGGAGGACGAGGGGCTGCGGATCGTCGACAAGGCGAAGAGCGACTCCGCCCAGCTGCGCGCCGAGGCCAACAAGGACGCCCAGAACAAGCGTGAGGAGGCGGACGCCCTCTTCGAGGAGACCCGCACCAAGGCCGCCCAGGCCGCGCTGGAGTTCGAGACGAACCTGGCCAAGCGCCGCGAGCAGTCCGAGCGCGACCTGGCCGCCCGTCAGGCCAAGGCCGAGAAGCGCCTGGCCGAGATCGAGCACCGGGCCGAGCAGCTGCGCCTGGAGGCCGAGAAGCTGCGCACCGACGCCGAGCGCCGGGCCCGCCAGACCGTCGAGACGGCCCAGCGCCAGTCCGAGGACATCGTGGCGGACGCCAACGCCAAGGCGGACCGCATCCGCAGCGAATCGGAGCGCGAGCTGGCGGCGCTGACCAACCGTCGCGACAGCATCAACGCCCAGCTGACCAACGTCCGCGAGATGCTGGCGACGCTGACCGGCGCGGCCGTGGCCGCCGCCTCGCTGCCGAACGACGACACCATGGGCGTGCCCGCCCAGCAGTCGCGCTGACGCAGCCGCTGACGCAGTCGCCGGCACAGCCGCCGACCCGGTCGTACGACAGGCCCTCACCCGCCCGGGTGAGGGCCTGTCGCGCGTGCGGCTGTCACCACCTCGGGGGCATTTACCGGGGGTAGGCCCCGTCCGGCCGCTGGTACCCGCTGCTGAGCTGGTTGCCCTCGTCGTCCGACACGGTGCCGTACCAGGAGGTGCACCAGACCGACACCGAGTCGGGCCAGTACTGCACCTCGAAGGGGTGCCCGGACCCGTAGTCGCCGTACGAGGTGACGATGAAGGTCTCGCCGGGGCGCAACCAGTAGTCCTCGCCCAGCGGCTCCAGGGTCAGCTCCACCAGCCCCTCGCCGCGGTTGGTCACCGGCATCCGGCCGGTGACCTCCAGCGCGGAGAAGTCCCAGCCCTGCTCGTCCGGGCTCATCCGGCGGCCGCCCGGGCGAGCAGCCGGCGCGCGGCCGCGTCGAACGCGCCCGGGGACTCCAGGGCGCTCAGGTGGCCCACCCCGGGGACGACGGTCAGCTCGGCGTCCGGGCGGGCCCGGTGCATCAGTTCGGCCTCCTCGGGCGCCACCAGGGCGTCCAGGGCGCCCGCGAGGAACGTCACCGGCACCCGGAGCCCGGCCAGCACCTCCAGGGAGTCAGGACGGGCCGCCATGGCCCGCTGGGCCCAGGCGACGGAGGCGGGCGGCGCGGCGGCCACCATCGCCTGCACCCGCTCCACCAGGTGCTGGGAGTCGGGCCCGAGCTGCCCGGCCGCGACCCGCTCGTCCAGCAGCAGCTGGACGCTGCCCCGGGCGGTCACGGCGGCGGCGATCCGCTCCCGGTCGGCCCGGGTGGCGTCCCGGTCCGCGGTGGCGCGGGTGTTGGCCAGCAGCAGGCCGGACAGCCGGTCCGGGTGGCGGCGGGCGAAGGCGAGCGCCACGTAGCCGCCCATGGAGAGCCCGCCGACCACCGCGCGGTCGATCCCGGCCGCGTCCAGCAGCAGCGCCAGGTCGTCGGCGACGAGGTCCAGCGAGGGTTCGTCGGCGCCCAGCTCGGTCCCGCCGAAACCCCGCTGGTCGGGGGCGAGCACCCGGGCCTCGTCCCCGGTCAGTCCGGGCAGCGCGTCCAGCTGGGCGGACCACATCGAGGCGTTCAACGGAAAGGCGTGCAGCAGCACGAGGGGTGTTCCGGTACCGCTCTCGCGGACGGACACTGCGGAGGGGAGCTGACTCATGCAGCCACCGTATTGCGGCACGCCCGACGGGCCCACTCAGCGGGCCGCGATATCCGCTTTGTCCTAGCCTGCCAGAGAGCAAGGGAGCGCCAATGATCGAGTTGCACGACCTGACGAAACGTTACGGCAAGACGCTCGCGGTGGACCGGCTCAGCTTCTCGGTCCCGCAGGGAGTGGTCACCGGCTTCCTCGGCCCCAACGGCGCGGGCAAGTCCACCACCATGCGCATGATCCTCGACCTGGACCGCCCCACCAGCGGCCGGGTCACCCTCGACGGCAAGCGCTACGGGCAACTCAGCGAGCCGCTCAAGTACATCGGCGCCCTGCTGGAGGCCAAGGCCGTCCACCCCGGCCGCACCGCCCGCGACCACCTGCTCTGGCTCGCCCAGAGCAACCGGATCCCGGCCGGCCGGGTGGACGAGGTGCTCGCCCTGGTCGGCCTCACCCCGGTCGCCCGCAAACGCGCCCGCGGCTTCTCCCTCGGCATGGGCCAGCGCCTGGGCATCGCCTCCGCCCTGCTCGGCGACCCGGAGATCGTCATGTTCGACGAGCCGGTCAACGGCCTCGACCCGGAGGGCATCCTCTGGATCCGCAACCTGATGAAGCGCCTGGCCGGCGAGGGCCGGACCGTCTTCGTCTCCTCCCACCTGATGAGCGAGATGGCCGTCACCGCCGACCACCTGGTGGTCATCGGCAGGGGCCGGCTGCTCGCCGACCTGCCGATGCCGGAGTTCATCCGGCGCAACTCCCGCTCCGCCGTCCGGCTGCGCACCCCGCAGCCCGAGCGCCTGCTCGACGTCCTGGCCGGGGCCGGACTGCGGCACGAACCGGGCCCCGACGGCTCCTACGAGGTGGTCGACGGCGACATCGCCCGGCTCGGCGAACTGGTCTCCGCGCACGGCGTGGTGCTGCACGAACTCAGCCCCCAGCAGGCCTCGTTGGAGGAGGCGTTCATGCAGATGACGGCGGACTCGGTGGAGTACCACGCGGGCGACGGCCCCGGCCGGGACGCCGCCGGCGCGCCCGGCACCTGGGGCGCGGGCTGGCAGACGGACGGCGCGGCGCCGACCGCGGCGGCGCAGCAGGAGGAGAACTGAGATGACGTCCTTCCCGGCGATCCTGCGCTCCGAGTGGACGAAGATCCGCAGCGTCCGCTCCACCGTCTGGACCCTCGCGCTGGCCTTCGTGGTCACCGTCGGCATCGGCGCGCTGCTGTCCCTGCTCACCAACAACAACTTCACCGAGTTCAGACGCCACGAGGAGACCCCGTTCGACGCCACCGGCACGGCCTTCTCCGGCATCATGCTCGGCGAGCTGGCCATCATCGTCTTCGGGGTGCTGGCGATCGGCAACGAGTACAGCAGCGGCATGATCCGGGTCACCCTGGCCGCCGTCCCCCAGCGCGGCACCCTGCTGGCCGGGAAGGCGACGGTGCTGGGCGGGCTGGCCCTGGCGGTCTCGCTGGTGACCGCCTTCGTCACCTTCTTCGTCGGCCAGGCACTGCTCGGCCCGCACTCCACCGCCCTGGGCGAGCCGAACGTGCTGCGCGCGGTGCTCGGCGCCGCGCTCTACCTGACGATGCTCTGCCTGTTCTCGGCCGGCGTCACCGCCATGCTGCACAACCAGACGCTCGCCCTGGGCGTGCTGGTGCCGTTCTTCTTCCTGCTCTCGCCGATCCTCTCGGCGGTGCCGAAGGTCAAGACCCTGGCCCACTACTTCCCCGACTACGCCGGCTCGCGGATGCTGCTGGTGTACGAGCAGAACGGCCAGCCGTACGGGCCGTGGGCGGGCTTCACGATCTGCCTGGCCTGGACCGCGGCCGCGCTGGTCGGCGGCGCGCTGGTGCTCAAGAACCGGGACGCGTGACGGCCCGGCGGACTCAGTGGCGCGGAGCGCCGCGGCCCCGCAGCACGTTGGAGGCCCGGCGCTCCCGCGCTCCCCAGCACGCCCGGTGCCAGTGCCGCCGGTCGTCCACCCCGGCGCCGTGCATCGGCCAGGCCACCACGTGGCCCACCCCGGGCGGGATCTCCTGGTCGCAGCCCGGGCAGCGGTAGAACCGTCCCGACGTCCCGGCGACCGTCTGCACCACCCAGTCGTCACCCTGGTAGTTCTCGGTGCGGCGCAACGATCCGCCCAGCGGGGCGGCGGCCGGTTCGGCGTTCTCGCGGTCGGCGGCGCTGTTGATCCGGTTGCGGCGGGGCACGGCGGACTGCCTCTCTTCCGGGGGCTCGAAGTCGCTCCAGCCTACGGGTGTCAAACCCTTTTATTGGCCCCTATCACGGCTTCGGCCGACCCGTCCGGGGTTTTTGCCGAGATCCACCCGATCATCGGGGAAATTCGGGGTTCCGCGTGCCATTGGCACATGACATCGGATACCCACGAGTGGACAGGCGGGGCCCGCAGACCCTGCGTGCACCCGAGGAGGCCCCCAGGATGACCAAGACCAGCCCGCGCGCCGAGACCCGCCGACCCGTCGGCGTGCGCCCACCCGCCCCGGGTCCGGCGCTCACCTGCGTACCGCCGCTGGCCGTCACCGGCGAACCGCTGACCGCCGCCCAGCGCGCCGGCGCACTGCCGCCCGACACCGCCCCGGTACGGGTCGGCGCGTTCCTGTTGTCCGCGCAGTTCCCCGGGCAGAGCCACGGCGAGGTGCTGGAGCGCACCGTCCGGGCCACCGTCGAGGCGGAACGCGCGGGCCTGGACAGCGTCTGGCTGGCCGAGCACCACTTCGTCCCGTACGGGGTCTGCCCGGACGCCGCCACCCTCGCCGCGCTGCTGCTCGGCCGCACCCGCCGGATCGGCATCGGCACCGCCGTCAGCGTGCTCTCCACCAGCCACCCGGTGGCGCTCGGCGAGCAGGCCGCGCTGCTGCACCTCACCTCCGGCGGGCGCTTCACGCTCGGGGTGGGCCGCGGCGGGCCGTGGATCGACCTGGACGTGTTCGGCAGCGGCGTGGACGCCTTCGAGAACGGCTTCCCGGAGCGGCTGGACCTGCTGCTGCGCTGGCTGCGCGGCTCCCGGGTCGGCGCGGACGGACCGCAGTTCTCCTTCCCCGAGGTCGCGGTGGTGCCGCGGGCCACCGAGCCGGTGCGCCGGCCGGGCCTGGGCAGCTGGCTCGGCCTGGACGAGCCGACCGGCCCGGTGCGCTTCCCCCGCCAGCGCCAGGACGCCGACGGCCTCGCCGAGGAACGCGACCGCACCGGACGGCCGGTGGCCGGCCCGCCGGTGGTGGTCGCCTGCACCTCCCCGGGCGGGGTGCGGCTGGCCGCCGAGCGCGGCCTGCCGATGCTGCTCGGCATGCACTCCGGCGACGAGGACAAGGTGCGGATGCTGGAGCTCTACCGCACCGCCTGGCTGGCCGCCGGGCGCGGCGAGGAGCAGCTCCGCCGGGTGACCCGCCAGCACGTCGCGGCGGGCGTGGCCCAGGTGGACGACCGCACCTCGGCGGCCCGGGCCACCCTGCTGAACGCGATGCCCGGCTGGTTCGAGTACGGGCTCGGCGCCCACCGCACCGTGGACGGCCGCGAACGCAAGATGCGCGACCCGCACCAGTACACCGAACTGCTCTGCGACCTGCACGCGGTGGGCACCCCGAAGCAGTGCGCCGACCGGCTGCTGGCCACCGCCGAGCGCACCGGCATCCGCCGCTTCGCCCTGCTCGCGGAGGGCAGCGGCGACCGCGAGGCGACCCTGCACAACATCGCCCGGCTCGGCTCCGAGGTGCTGCCGCAGCTGGGCTGACCGCCGGCCCGGACCGCCGCCCCTCCCCCCGCACCGGGGGACGGGGGCGGCCGGCTCCGGCCGGATCAGCAGTCCCGCAGCTCCTCGGACTGGTTGAGCAGCTGCTCCCGGACGGAGGTGAAGCGGTCGTACCGCGCCTCGTTGGCCTCCGACGGCACGAACACCGCCACCCGGTGACAGTTCTGGAAGGCCAGCCGGACACCGAAGTGGCGCTGCAGGGCGCCCCGGATGGCATCGCTGGCCAGGGCGCGCAGCAGCTGGCCGCGGGCCTGCTCGCTGGGCGGCGGCACCTGGTTGTCGGCGAAGTCGGTACCGTCGACCTTCGCCTGGGCGACCAGCGAGCTGATCAGGTCCCAGGCGTACGGCAGCGAGACGCGGACGCAGTCGACGAATTCCCGCTCGTCGACCTCGCCCCGCTCGGCCTTTTCCAGCAGGGCCGGTGAGACGTCGAGCGACATGGATTCTCCTCTCGCGGTCCACCCGCGCGGCGCCCGGGTGGTCATGCGTAGTCCAAGCTCACAGTGAGGGTGGGCGAAATCGCAGGAGGTGTCCGGAACACCGTCGGACCGGGGTTTCCGGCACCTGTTGCGAAGGCGGCGGCGCCACGGGACGTGACGTCCTGAACACCGACCGCGTCAGAACAGCGTGGCAGTCAACGGCGGAGCAGGCCGGTCGTTCCTGCGGATTGCTCCGGAAATACGCCGTGGTGCACCAGATTGGCCTGATCCCGTCGGATCGTTCATCTGAAGTCTCCGTCCCCGTTGACAGCGACCCCGCATCCGTAGCGTCACACACCGTAGCGACCCCGGGGGGCGTACGCCAGAGCGCGGCGAGCGGCGGCGGGTCCGCCGAACCTCCATGTTCGCGGGGTTCGCGCTTTCTTCACCCGGTCGTCTCGGAATCGCATCAACTGGCCCCGGTGGGCTAGCGTGGTCGACCGTGCGTCTCGTAATTGCCCGCTGCTCAGTCGACTATGCCGGTCGGCTCTCCGCCCATCTGCCCTCCGCCACCAGGCTCATCCTGGTCAAGGCCGACGGCAGCGTCAGCATCCACGCCGACGACCGCGCCTACAAGCCGCTCAACTGGATGTCCCCGCCGTGCGCCCTCAAGGAGGCCGACGGGGTCTGGACGGTGGTGAACAAGGCCGGCGAGAAGCTCATCATCACGCTGGAGGAGGTGCTGCACGACTCCTCCCACGAACTCGGGGTGGACCCCGGCCTGATCAAGGACGGCGTCGAGGCGCACCTCCAGGAGCTGCTCGCCGACCGGATGGAGGTGCTCGGCAGCGGCTGGTCGCTGATCCGCCGCGAGTACCCGACCGCGATCGGCCCGGTCGACATCCTCTGCCGCGACGCCGACGGCGCCACCGTCGCCGTCGAGATCAAGCGCCGCGGCGAGATCGACGGCGTCGAACAGCTCACCCGCTACCTCGAACTCCTCAACCGGGACCCGCTGTTGGCCCCGGTCAAGGGCGTCTTCGCCGCGCAGGAGATCAAGCCCCAGGCCCGCGTCCTGGCCACCGACCGGGGCATCGGCTGCGTGGTGCTGGACTACGACGAGCTGCGCGGCATCGACGACGACAAGCTCAAGCTGTTCTGACCGGTCACGGGGACTTCGTCCCCGTCGGGGACGGGGTGGCCGGACCGGTCGGCACGGCCGGGGTCGTCGCGGGTGCGGTCGGCGTGGCCGAGCCGGTCGGCTGGCTCGGCGACGGCGAGTTGCCGCTCCCGCCACCGGTGCCGCCGCCGCTCTGACCACCGCCGCCGTTGCCCCCGCCGTTGCCGCCCCCGCCCGACCCGCCGGACTTCTGCCCCGGCGGCTGCTCCGACGGCTGCGGCTGCCCCGGGCCGGGCTGCTGCGACTGCTGCGGGGCCGACGACCCGGTGGCCCCCGGCGAGGCGCTCGACCGCTTCGACGGCGTGGCGCTCGGCGCGTGCGAGGCACTGCCGCTCGCCGAGGGCTCCGTACCGGCCGCCGTCCCCGCCGGGGCACCCGGCTCGGTGCCGCCCGTCCCGGCCGTGCCCGGGGAGGCGTCGGGGGACGGCGCCGGCACCGGCGCGTTGCCGGTGTCCCCGACCTGGTCCAGCTGAGCGTGCGGGTCCTTCCCCTGGTGCTCCTCGGGCCCGGCGAGGCTCATCGCCACCGCCGTGCCGAGCACCCCGAAGGTGAGCAGGGCCGCGGAGGCCACCACCACCTTGCGCCGCCGCCCGGCCCGGGCCCGGGCCTTGAGGCCGGCCGGCACCCGGGCGGCGATCTTCCGGATCACCGGTCCGCGGCCCGACGCCGCCGGGGTCGCGGCGGCCGGCAGCTGACGGCCGTCGGCGCGCAGCAGGTCGATCATCCGGCCCGCGGCGGCCACCCCGCGCGGCTCCCCCGCGGTGGCCCGCAGGGTCAGGGCGGTCTCCAGTTCGGCGATCGCCCGGGAGGGCTGCCGCAGGCAGATCGCGAGCACGCCCGCCTCGTGGTGGAACCAGGCCTGGTCGACCGTCGAACCGGTCCGCCGGGCCGCCTCCAGGCCGAGCTGGAGGACCCGCTCCCAGGCGCCCCAGCGCAGCGCCAGCGCCAGTGCGGGGGCGGCGGCCCGGGCCAGTCGGACGACCGCCTCGTGCCGCCCCGCCGTCCGGTCCGCGAGCAGCACGCCGATCAGCACCTCGGCCTCGGCGGCGATCTGCGCCAGCGACACCGAGCTGTGCCCGACCCACCAGGCGAAGTGCTGGGCGGCGCCGTCCACGCAGCCGCGGGCCGGCCAGTGCGGGGCGAGCAGGTCGAGCGCCCCGGCGGTCAGCCGGTGGTGCCCGCCGATGGACACCGCGAGCCCGGCGTCGGCGAGTTCGGCCAGCGCGCTCTCGCCCTGGCCGACGTCGATCAGCGCGGGCAGGTGCGGCGCGGTGGGGCACTCGCCGCCGAGCGCGACGGCCAGCCGCAGCACGGCCTGCGCGGCCTCGCCGAGCCCTTCGGCGAGCCGGACGGCGGGCGAGGCGGTCTCGGCGACCGAGGGCAGCGGCACGGTGCGCCGCAGCGCGTTCTCCCGGATCGCCGGGTCGGGGTCGTGGGCGGGCTCCTCGACCGCGCCGAAGACGTCCCGCCGGTCCTCCTCGGCGGCGACCAGCGCGTCCACCGAGACGTCCCGCTGGCGCAGCAGCGCGGCGGCCTGGACGAAGCGCAGCGGCAGGCCCTCGGACTCGAACCAGAGGTCGACCGCCCAGGCCTTCTCGGCCACGTCCAGCGGCCGCCCGGCGAGCCGGGCGGTGAGGGCCAGACAGGCGGGCCGGGAGAGGCCGGGGACGAGGTGGTCGCGCAGCCGGGAGTCGGCGGGCAGCACCGGGCCGCCGGGGGCGACCGAGATCAGGAAGGCGCAACCGGGGGCGGCGGCGAGCAGCTCCTCCAGGTCGTCCCCGGCGGGCTCGGCCTCGTCGATCACGACGACCGCGCCGACCCCGGCGAGGTGGGCGGCCAGTTGGCCCGGGTCGGGGCGGTAGCCGGGGGCGTGGTGGGTGGCCGCGAAGAGGTCCTGGAGCAGGTCGGCGGCGGTGCGGCGGTGGCCGCAGAGCTGGACGACGCCGCCGGGGGCGAGGTCGGCGGCGGCCGCGGCGACGGCCGACAGCAGGGTGCTGCGGCCCGAGCCGGCCTGGCCGACCAGGCGTATCGAGCGGCCCTCGGCGAGCAGGCCGAGGAGTTCGGCGATGTCGGCCTCGCGGTCGAGCAGCGGCAGGTCGGTGGGGCCGGCGCCGAGGGCGAGCGGGCCGACCGCCCGGCCGACGCCGCCGACCGGGCCGCGGGCGGGCTCGCTGCGTTCGATCCGGCGCGGGCGGGGCCGCCACTCCTCCGGACAGGGCCGGGCCTCGGAGCCGTCCGGGGCGCCGACGCCGACCAGCAGGCCGCCGGAGACCAGTTCGCCGCCGCGGGTGCGGGCGGCCTCCTGCCGGAACTCCCCGGATGGCTGTGCCACGTTCTGCTCCGCATCGTGTTCGGCCGCCGGCGCCCCGCGCCGGCCGGCACACGTCTCGGTCGCGGCCGCGGGCGGGCTGTGGGCAGCCGGCCCCGGGCGGCCGTCATCTGACGGGCAGACTCTCGCACATCCGGGCCCGGCCGTGCAGTGCGGTCCCGGTGCGGGGAAGGTGAAGGCCGGAGGCGCCGGTCGGGCCCGGCCCGGTCAGGAGGGCGGCCCGAGGGGCGCGCGAACGGGCGTGCGGCATGTTCCGCGAGCCGCTCCGTACGCCCCCGGAACGGGCGTCAGGAGGCCTGGACCTCGGGGATCCCGCCGTCGACGGCGAGGATGCGGTGCAACTTGGTGGCCACCAGCAGCCGCTGGAGCTGGGCGGGGACGGCCCGCAGCACGAGCCGGCGGCCGATCCGGCCGGCCCGCCGGTGGGTGCCCATGATCACGCCGAGGCCGGTGGCGTCCCAGAACTCCAGCCGGCCGAGGTCGAGCACGAGGTCGCCGAGGCCGCCGTCCACGGCCTGGTGCAGCCGGGCCCGCGCGTCGGCGGCGGTGCGCACGTCGAGGCGGCCTTCGATGGCCAGCGCCGTGTGGTCGCCGGTGATGCGCATGCTCTCCTCCTTCGCCTGGGTGGTCTGGTGCGGGGCGGGTCCGGCCCCGGCCGGGACGGACCGGGAGGCGGGACGGCCCCTGGATCGGAGTGGGAGGGCCCGGGCGGAACGCCTGCGACGGCTCGGCTCGCGCCCGGCCCCGGTCGGAGTGCCGGGTTCCCTCATCTGACGGTGGAGCAGCGCCGCAGGTTGCTGGTTTCCGCCCTGATCTGAAGCAACTTCACTCGTCCGAGGGAATATACGCAGGAACTCTCCACACCTACGCTCGATTACCGCCCAAATCACCCGTCTGCGGCACCGGGCGTGAGGAAACTCACCCGGCCCGGTACGGCGGGCCGTACGATGCCCCGATCGCACGGCCCACCAGGGCGTTCGCTCAGTCCCGCGGGCTCACTTGCCCTCGTACGGGTAGAAGCCGCGGCCGCTCTTGCGGCCGAGGTCACCGGCCGTGACCATGCGGGCCATGATCTCCGGGGCGGCGAACTTCTCGTCCTTGGTCTCGGTGTAGATGTTGTGGGCGGCGTGCAGCAGGATGTCGACGCCGGTCAGGTCGGCGGTCTGCAGCGGGCCCATCGCGTGGCCGAAGCCGAGGCGGCAGGCGGTGTCGATGTCCTCGGCGGTGGCGACGCCCGACTCGTACAGCTTGGCGGCCTCGACGACCAGCGCGGTGATCAGGCGGGTGGTGATGAAGCCCGCCACGTCGCGGTTGACCACCACGACGTCCTTGCCGACGCCCTCGGCGTACGCGCGGGCGGCGGCCAGCGTCTCGTCGCTGGTCTTGTAGCCGCGGACCAGCTCGACCAGCTTCATCATCGGGACGGGCGAGAAGAAGTGGACGCCGACGACCGACTCCGGCCGCCGGGTGACGGCGGCGATCCGGGTGATCGGGATGGCGGAGGTGTTGGAGGCGAGGACGGCGCCGTCCTTGGCGAGCTTGTCCAACTCGCGGAAGACGCCCTCCTTGACCTCCAGGTTCTCGAACACGGCCTCGACCACGATGTCGGCCTCGGCGACGGCGCCCAGGTCGGTGGTGGTGGTGATCCGGCCCAGCGCGGCCTCGGCGTCCTCGGCGCTCAACTTGCCCTTCGAGACGAACTTCTCGTACGAGGCGCGGATGCCGGCCAGGCCCCGCTGCAGCGCCTCCTCGGTCACGTCCCGCAGCACCACCGGGTGGCCGGCCTGCGCGGACACCTGGGCGATGCCGGCGCCCATCAGGCCGGCACCGATCACGGCGATCTGCTTGCTGGACGCATTGCTCATGGCTGGGTCTCCCGACGCCGTCGCCGCCCTGCGGGCGGGCCCTGAAGGCGGCTCAGGGCAGGGGTCGCCGCCAAGGAGCCGCATTGCTCTGGCGGGGACTCTAATGCCCAGATCGCCCGTGCCATAGCAATCGGGAGTGTGATCTGCAACCGACCTGGTCACCCGACCAGGATGGTCGTCAGATGGTCAGACCGAGGTCCTGGGCGAGGATCGCCGCCTGCACCCGGCTGCGCAGCCCCAGCTTCGCCAGGATCCGGCTGACGTGGGTCTTGGTGGTCGCCTCCGCCATCTCCAGCCGGAGCGCGATCTCCCCGTTGGACATCCCCGCCCCGAGACAGGCCAGCACCTCCCGCTCACGCGCGGTCAGGCCCGTCACCGCCGTCCGGGCCTCCGGTCCGACCGGCCGCCCGGGGCGGGCGAAGGTGCCGATCAGCCGCCTGGTCACCGAGGGCGCCAGCATGCCGTCCCCGCGCGCCACCGTGCGGATCCCCTCGACCAGGGTGTCCGCCTCCAGGTCCTTGAGCAGGAAGCCCGCCGCGCCGGCCCGCAGCGCGCCGTAGACGTACTCGTCCAGGTCGAAGGTGGTCAACACCAGCACCTGGGCCGCGCCGGCGTCCACCACCTGGCGGGTCGCCGAGACGCCGTCCAGCCGGGGCATCTGCACGTCCATCAGCACCACGTCGGGGCGCAGCTCCAGGGCCAGCCGGACGGCCTCCTGCCCGTCGGCGGCCTGCCCGACCACCTCGAACCCGGGCTCGGCCCGCAGGATCATCACCAGCGCCGCCCGCACCGCCGCCTGGTCCTCGGCCACCAGTACCCGGATCGTCATGCCCGCCCCCCGCTCTCCCGGCCGCGCGGCAGCTCCGCGCGCACCCTCCAGTACCCGTCCCGCGGCCCGGCCTCGAAGCTGCCGCCGAGCAGCGCGGCCCGCTCCGACATCCCCACCAGCCCGGCCCGGGCGCCGGGCAGTTCGCGGCCCGGCCCGCCGCGGTACGGGCTGTCGACCGCGATCCGCAGCGCGTCCGGGCCGAACTCCAGTCGCAGTGCGACCAGTCCGGGCCCGGCGTGCTTGAGCGCGTTGGTCAGCGACTCCTGCACGATCCGGTAGGCGGCCAGCCCGACCGGCACCGGGAGGTCGCCGCGCTCGCCGCTCTCGGTCAGCTCGAAGTCCAGTCCGACGTCCTGCCCGGCGGCCCGGGCCCCCTCCAGCAGGGCGTCCACCGCGGCGAGGTCGGGGGCCGCGTACGACTCGTCGGCCACTCCCCCGCCGCTGTCCCGGAGCAGCCCGATCATGCGGCGCATTTCGGCCAACCCCTGGACGCTGTTCTCCCGGATCACCGCCAGCACCTCGACCAGCGGATCGCCCTCCGGCAACCGCCGCCGCCGGGCGGCCGACTGGGCGCCGGTGGCGTGGATCGCGATCGCCGACAGGTGGTTGGCCACCACGTCGTGCAACTCCCGCGCCATCCGGGCGCGTTCGGCGACGACCGCCTCGCGCCGGTCCATCTCCGAGAGCAGCGCGGTCTGTTCGGCCCGCAGCCGCTCGTTCTCCGCCTGCTCCCGGTGCTTGCGCACCAGGTCCCCGGTCCACACCGGCGCCAGGAACACCAGCGAGCCGACCACCACGACCAGCAGCCCGGCCGAGGTCCCGGCGACGTACCAGACCAGGCTGGAGAGCACCAGCACGGTCGCGCCGCCGGTCAGGTGCAGCACCCGCGACATCCGGCCGGTGCCGTAGAGCACCGCCGCGTACAGCAGGTCGGTGTACATGATCGTGGTCGCCAGCAGGCTGCCGGCGACCAGGCTGCCCGCGAAGGCCAGCCCGCCCAGCGACACCGCCAGCACCGGCCGGGTCCGCCGGACCAGTTCCAGCCCCGCCATCACCAGCAGCGGGGCCGTGACGGCCCACAGCGGCAGCCGGTCCGCCCGGTCGTAGACCTTGAAGGCGATCAGCACCGCGCCGCCGAGCAGCCCGCTCAGGGCGATCAGCCGGTCCATCCGGCGCGGGGCGAGGGAGGGTACGAGCACGCCCCCATCTCACCATCCCCGGCGGCCCGCCCGGCTCCGGTGCGCGGAGGAGGCCGCTACATCGAAAGGTGCAGGCCCGGACGGCACCGGGCGACGACGACAACAGCGCGCCCGCGCACGAGGCTGGGGACACCGTCGGAACGACCGGGAGCAGAAAGTGATCGTCACCCTCATCGTCGCGGCCGAGATCTCCTGGTGGATCGTGCTCGGCCTCGCCCTCTCCGCCCGCTACCTGCTGCGGATGCGCCGCACCAGCACCGTGCTGCTGATCGGCCTGCCGGTGGTGGACCTCGCCCTGTACGCCCTCACCGTGCTGAACCTGCGCGGCGGCGCGCAGGCGGGCTGGACGCACGCCCTGGCCGCGAGCTACGCCGGCTTCTCGGTCGGCTACGGCCCCTCGCTGGTCGCCTGGGCCGACCGGCACTTCCTGCACCGCTTCGCCGGCGGCCCCGCGCCGCTGCCCTCGCCCACGTACGGCCCGGAGCGGACGGCGCACGAGTGGCGGATCGCCCGCCGGACGGTCGTCTCCGCCGTGATCACCCTGGCCCTGATCAGCCTGCTCGTCCCGCTGTCGGCCGGATCCGCCCACTTCGGCACCTTCGCCCAGTGGTACTGGAAGCTGGGCATCGCGGCCGTGGTCAACGTGGTCGTGGCCGGCTGCTTCTCGCTCTGGCCCAAGGAGGCGCCGGCGGGCGTCACCGTGGTGGACGGCCGGGTGGTCGAGCGGCCCGCCCCGGAGAAGGCGTCCCAGGACGCCTCCTAGGGCAGGCCCTAGCGGTTCTCCCCCGGCACCCAGAGCACGTCGCCGCGCTCCTTGTTGGCCACCCGGGCCAGGATGAACAGCAGGTCGGACAGCCGGTTGAGGTACTTCGCGGTCAGCGGGTTGACGGAGTCCCCGTACGCGTCGATCGCCGCCCAGGTCGAGCGCTCGGCCCGCCGCACGACCGTGCAGGCCAGGTGCAGGTGGGCGGCGCCGGGGGTGCCGCCGGGGAGGATGAAGCTGCGCAGCTTCTCCACCTGCTCCAGGTAGTGGTCGCAGTCCCCCTCCAGCCGGTCGACGTAGGACTGCAGCACCCGCAGCGGCGGGTACTTCGGGTCCTCGACCACGGGCGTGGAGAGGTCGGCGCCGACGTCGAACAGGTCGTTCTGGACCCGGACGAGCACGGCCGCGACGTCCTCGGGCAGTGCGCCGACCGCGAGGGCCACCCCGATCGCCGCGTTCGCCTCGTTGGCGTCGGCGTACGCCATCAGCCGCGGGTCGGTCTTGGTGGTCCGGCTCATGTCACCGAGCGCGGTGCTGCCGTCGTCCCCGGTACGGGTGTAGATGCGCGTCAGATTGACCATGCGGCCAGCCTAGCCGGGCACGTTAGGCGACGTTAACCCTTTGCCCCGGGGGAGCCGCCTCCAGCCAGGCCAGGAAGCCGGTGAGCGCGTCCTCGCTCATCGCCAGCTCCAGCGGCGCCCCGTTGTGCAGGCAGCGCAGCACCACCGAGCCGGAGAGCAGTGCCAGCTCCTCCTGGCCCTCCGGGTAGCGCCGGCCGAGGACCTCGATCTCCCGGCGGGGCAGGACCTTGCGCGGGCGGGGGGCGTACGAGAAGACCCGGAACCACTCGATCGAGTCGCCGCTGTACCGGCCGATACCAAAAACCCACCCCTTGCCGTCGGTCGGTGGGACCGGGGCGGAGGTGGGTTTGCCGTTCTCGTCGAGGTCGGGCTGCGTCGAGGCGTCGGCGGGCATTTTGAGCCGGTAACTGCAGTCGAACGTGCCGCCGACCCGCTGGATCAGGCGGCGGCGTACGGCGAAGGCCATCAGGCCGATCACTCCCAGCGCCACGACCGCCGCACACACCACAAGCGCGAGGACCATGCTCACCTACCTCCTCGCTACCCGCGTTCCCCGTTTCACGGCCGTCCCGGACGGCCGCGCTGACCTACCAACTACGACGACAGTCCCGGGGTCACGCTCGCGCGTCCCCGGGACCGTCGGTCGACCCCGCCAAGTCGGGGTCCGGCACACTCAGGCGTGGGCCTTGAGGCCGCGCGCCGCGAACAGCCGGACCTCGGCGCGACGCTCGGCGTGCGCGTCCAGGTCGGACTTGGCCTCCTCCAGCGCGCGCTCGGCACGCGCGACATCGATCTCGTCCGCCAGCTCGGCGATCTCCGCGAGCAGAGACAGCTTGTTGTCGGCGAAGGAGATGAAGCCGCCGTGCACCGCGGCGATGACGGTGCCGCCGTCCACCGTGCGGATGGTGACCGGACCGGTCTCCAGCACGCTCAGCACCGGGGTGTGGCCCGGCATGATGCCGGTGTCACCGGAGGCCGTACGGGCGACGACGATGGTGGCCGCACCGGACCACACCTTGCGGTCGGCTGCGACCAGCTCGACGTGCAGCTCAGCCAACGTGGGCTCCTAGGCTCATGCAACCCCCGATTACTCGGGAGTTTCGGTAAGAATAACGGCCCCGCGCCTCCGGCATGAAACCGGCGGCACGGATTTGACCGGAATCACAGCCGATGTGCCGCGAGGGGTGGTCCCCAGGCTCGGGGGCCACCCCTCACGGTCACTCAGCTGCTACCGGCCGCGATTACTTCTTCGCCAGCTCGGCGGCGTTCTTCTCGAGGTCCTCGATGCCACCGCACATGAAGAAGGCCTGCTCCGGAACGGAGTCGTACTTGCCGTCGGCGATCGAGTTGAAGGCCTCGATGGTCTCCGACAGCGGCACGGTCGAACCCTCGACACCGGTGAACTGCTTCGCCACGTAGGTGTTCTGCGAGAGGAAGCGCTCGATGCGACGGGCACGGTGGACCGTGATCTTGTCCTCTTCGGACAGCTCGTCCATACCGAGGATGGCGATGATGTCCTGGAGGTCCTTGTACTTCTGCAGGATCCCCTTGATACGGACGGCCGTCTCGTAGTGGGTCGCCGTGATGTACCGCGGGTCGAGGATGCGGGACGTGGAGTCCAGCGGGTCGACGGCCGGGTAGATGCCCTTCTCCGAGATCGGGCGCGACAGAACGGTCGTCGCGTCCAGGTGGGCGAAGGTGGTGGCCGGGGCCGGGTCGGTCAGGTCGTCCGCGGGGACGTAGATCGCCTGCATCGAGGTGATCGAGTGACCGCGGGTCGAGGTGATGCGCTCCTGGAGGAGGCCCATCTCGTCGGCCAGGTTCGGCTGGTAGCCCACCGCGGAGGGCATGCGGCCGAGCAGGGTCGACACCTCGGAACCGGCCTGGGTGAACCGGAAGATGTTGTCGATGAAGAGGAGCACGTCCTGCTTCTCGACGTCACGGAAGTACTCCGCCATGGTCAGCGCGGAGAGCGCGACGCGCAGACGGGTGCCCGGCGGCTCGTCCATCTGGCCGAAGACCAGCGCGGTCTTGTCCAGGACGCCCGAGTCGACCATCTCGTCGATGAGGTCGTTGCCCTCACGGGTGCGCTCGCCGACGCCGGCGAACACCGACACACCACCGAAGTTCTCGGCGACGCGGTAGATCATCTCCTGGATCAGAACGGTCTTGCCGACACCGGCACCACCGAACAGACCGATCTTGCCACCCGTGACGTACGGGGTGAGCAGGTCGATGACCTTGATGCCGGTCTCGAACATCTCGGTCTTGGACTCGAGGTCCTTGAACTCGGGGGCCTTGCGGTGGATCGGCCAGCGGACCTCGACCTGCTTGTCGAACTCCGCCTTGTCGACGTTCAGCACGTCACCGAGGGCGTTGAACACCTTGCCCTTGGTGATCTGGCCGACCGGCACCGAGATGGCGGAGCCGGTGTCGGTGACCTGCGAACCGCGGACCAGGCCGTCGGTCGGCTGCATCGAGATGCCGCGGATCAGGCCGTCGCCGAGGTGCTGGGCGACCTCGAGGGTGAGGGTCTTCTTGCCCGAGCCGTCGGGGTTGTCCACCTCGACGTGCAGGGCGTTGAACATGTCCGGAATCGCGTCGACGGGGAACTCCACGTCGACGACCGGGCCGATGACCCGCGCGACGCGGCCCGTCGCCGTGGTCGGCTCAACAGTGGTGGTCATACTCATTCGCTCCCGCGGCTAGCGTCGGCGAGGGCGTTGGCGCCGCCGACGATCTCGCTGATTTCCTGGGTGATCTCGGCCTGACGGGCCGAGTTGGCAAGCCGCGTGAGCGACTTGATGAGCTCGCCGGCATTGTCCGTCGCGCTCTTCATCGCGCGGCGGCGGGCGGCGTGCTCGGAAGCGGCCGACTGCAGCAGCGCGTTGTAGATCCGGCTCTCGACGTACCGCGGCAGCAGCGCGTCGAGCACGCCCTCCGCCGACGGTTCGAAGTCGTACAGCGGGAAGATCTCCGACTTGGCCGGCGTCTGGTCGCTGAGCTGGACCTCGTCCAGCTTCAGCGGCAGCAGCCGCGCCGCGACCGCGTCCTGCGTCAGCATGGACACGAACTCGGTCGAGACCACGTGGAGTTCGTCCACGCCGCCGGTCTCGGCCGTGAAGGCCTCGATCAGCTCGGCCGCCACCGTCTTCGCGTCGCCGTAGGTCGGCTTGTCCGAGAAGCCCGTCCACGAGTTCCCCACCGCCAGGTTGCGGAAGGTGTAGTACGACAGACCCTTCCGACCGACGATGTAGGTCACGACGTCCTTGCCCTCGCCGCGCAGGCGCTCGGAGAGCGTCAGCGAGGCCTTGATGGCGTTGGACGAGTAACCGCCGGCCAGGCCGCGGTCCGCCGTGATCAGCAGGACCGCCGCGCGGGTGGCGTTCGGGTTCTCGGTGGTGAGCGGGTGCTTGGCGTTGGACCGGGTGGCCACCGCCGTCACCGCCCGGGTGAGCTCATCGGCGTACGGAGCGGAGGCCGCCACCGCGCGCTGCGCCTTGCCGATGCGCGCCGCGGAGATCATCTCCATCGCCTTGGTGATCTTCTTCGTCGCGGTGACAGAGCGGATCCGGCGCTTGTAGACCCGAAGCTGTGCTCCCATGGGTCGTTACGTCCTTTCCCTCGCTACCGGACTCAGGCCTGCTCGGAGAGCAGCTTGCCGTCGGCGGTCTGGTACCCCTGCTTGAACGACTCGATCGCGCCGGTCAGGGCGTCGACGGTGCCGTCGGCCAGCAGGCCGGTCTCGACGATGCCGGCGAGCAGGTCCTTGTGCTGCAGGCGGACGAAGTCGAGGAACTCGCGCTCGAAGCGGCGGATCTCCGCGACCGGGACGTCGTCCAGCTTGCCGGTGGTGCCGGCCCAGATGGAGACGACCTGCTCCTCGACCGGGAACGGCTGGTACTGGCCCTGCTTGAGCAGCTCGACCATGCGCGCACCGCGCTCCAGCTGGGCCTTGGAGGCCGCGTCCAGGTCGGAGCCGAAGCCGGCGAAGGCCTCCAGCTCACGGTACTGGGCGAGGTCCAGGCGCAGACGGCCGGCGACCGAGCGCATGGCCTTGATCTGGGCGGAGCCACCGACGCGGGAGACCGAGATGCCGACGTTCACGGCCGGGCGGATGCCGGCGTTGAACAGGTCGGACTCCAGGAAGCACTGGCCGTCGGTGATGGAGATGACGTTGGTCGGGATGTACGCCGAGACGTCGTTGGCCTTGGTCTCGATGATCGGCAGACCGGTCATCGAGCCGCCGCCGAGGGCGTCGTTCAGCTTCGCGCAGCGCTCCAGCAGGCGGGAGTGCAGGTAGAAGACGTCACCCGGGTAGGCCTCGCGCCCCGGCGGGCGGCGCAGCAGCAGGGAGACGGAACGGTAGGCCTCGGCCTGCTTCGACAGGTCGTCGAAGATGATCAGGACGTGCTTGCCGTCGTACATCCACTCCTGGCCGATGGCCGAACCGGTGTACGGCGCCAGGTACTTGAAGCCGGCCGGGTCGGACGCGGGAGCGGCCACGATGGTGGTGTACTCCAGCGCGCCGGCCTCCTCCAGGGCGCCGCGGACGGACGCGATGGTGGAGCCCTTCTGGCCCACGGCGACGTAGATGCAGCGGACCTGCTTCTCCGGGTCGCCCGAGCGCCAGTTGTCGCGCTGGTTGATGATCGTGTCGACGGCCACCGCGGTCTTGCCGGTCTGGCGGTCACCGATGATCAGCTGACGCTGGCCACGGCCGATCGGGGTCATCGCGTCGATGGCCTTGATACCGGTCTGCAGCGGCTGCTTGACCGACTTGCGGGCCATGACGCCGGGGGCCTGCAGCTCAAGGGCGCGACGGCCGCTGGCGGCGATCTCGCCGAGGCCGTCGATCGGGTTGCCCAGCGGGTCCACGACGCGGCCGAGGTAGCCGTCGCCGACCGGAACCGAGAGGACCTCGCCGGTGCGGCGCACGGTCTGGCCCTCTTCGATACCGCCGAACTCACCGAGGACGACGACACCGATCTCGCGGGTGTCGAGGTTCAGCGCGAGGCCGAGCGTGCCGTCCTCGAACTTCAGCAGCTCGTTCGCCATGACCGAGGGCAGGCCCTCGACATGCGCGATGCCGTCCGCCGCGTCAGTGACCGTGCCGACCTCTTCCACAGAAGCGGCGTCCGGCTGGTACGACTGGACAAAGTCGGCCAGCGCGTCCCGGATCTCCTCCGGACGGATCGTAAGCTCCGCCATCAGGCTTCCCTGCTCTCCTAGTTTGCGATCCTCGGCCCGCCGTTGAGGGCCGGCCGCAAGTACTCGACTCTCGGCCGGGTCGTATGAACCGGCCGTACGTTTTGCCGACTCCTTGGGGAGCCGGTTTCCCGACCGAGGGTCGGATGTGCTGCTCGGTCCTGCTCAGCCTTCGAGCGACTGGCGAGCGCCTTCGAGGCGGCTCGACACGGTGCCGTCGATGATCTCGTCGCCGATCTGCACCCGGACACCACCGACGACCTCGGGGTCGACGTCGATGTTCAGGTGGACCTGGCGGCCGTACATCCGGCCCAGAGCACCGCTGAGACGCTCCTTCTGGGTGTCCGACAGCGGCACCGCGCTGGTGACCAGGGCCACCATGCGGCCGCGGCGCGCGGAGGCGAGCTTCGAGTAGGACTCGAGGCCCTGCTCCAGGCTACGACCACGCGGCGCGTTGACGAGGGCGGTGACCAGCCGCACGGTGCCCGCGTTGGCGCGGCCGCCGAGCAGCTTGTTGATCAGCGCGGTCTTCGCGACGGCGCCGGCCTTCGGCTCGGTGAGCGCGGCGCGCAGCTCGTGCGAGCCGCTCACCACCCGGCCGAAGCGGAACAGCTCGTCCTCGACGTCGTCCAGGGTGCCGGCCTTGTCCGCGGCGATGACCTCGGCGTAGGCGGCGAGCTCCTCGGTCGCGTCCACCAGGTCACGCGCACCCGACCAGCGGGACCGGACCAGGCCGGAGACCAGGTCGACGGTCTCGCCCGAGACCTGACCGGTCAGCAGCGAGGTGACCAGCTGGGCCTTGTCCTGACCCGACCGGGACGGGTCGGTCAGGACGCGGCGCAGCGACACCTCGCGGTCCAGCACGACCGTGACGGCGGCGAGCTCCTCGGCCAGCTTCGCCGCGTCCACCGAGGTGGAGTCGGTCAGGCTGTCCAGGTTCTTCCGGCCGGCGGCGAGCGCCTCGCGGCTGGCGCCGATCACTTGGCCGCGCCCTGAGCCACGGTGGCCTTGGCCTCGAGCTCGTTCAGGAAGCGGTCGATCACGCCGCTCTGCCGGGCGTTGTCCTCGAGGGACTCGCCGACGATGCGGGAAGCCAGCTGGGTGGCCAGCGAACCCACGTCCTGACGCAGGGCGGCAGTCGCCTGCTTCTTGTCGGCCTCGATCTGGGCGTGGCCGGCGGCGACGATGGCCTCGCGCTGACGCTGGCCCTCCTCGCGCATCTCGGTGAGCTGGGCGGCGCCCTGCTCGCGAGCCTGCTCGACGATGCGGGCGGCCTCGTGGCGCGCCTCGGCGAGCTCGGCGCGGTACTGCTCAAGCAGGGCCTGGGCCTCGGCCTGAGCGGCCTCGGCACGCTCCATGCCGCCTTCGATGGCGTCCCGACGCTCCGACAGCACCTTCTCGATGCTGGGGAGGAGCTTCTTGCCGAGCAGACCGAAGACGATGAAGAAGCAGAGCAGGCCGATGATGACCTCGGGCCACGCGGGAAGCAGGGGGTTCATCTTCTCCCCCTCCTCCGCGAGGTTAGCCACGAAACTCATATCTGGACCTTCCTCGAAAGGGTCTAACGGCGGGGAATTACTTGCCGGCGCCGAAGACGAACGGCATGACGATGCCGATGAGGGCGAGCGCCTCGGTCAGCGCGAAGCCGATGAACATGTTGGAGCGGATCAGGCCGGCAGCCTCGGGCTGACGGGCCATGGCCTGGACACCGTTACCGAAGATGAGACCAACACCGATGCCGGGGCCGATCGCGGCGAGGCCGTAACCGATCGAGGCGACGGAACCGTAGACCTCAGCGAGGTTCTGCATTTCAGCTTGTCCTTTGCGGGGTGGTGGACCGGTGGTGGTTGGCCACCGGGCGTTCGGGAGGGGAAGCAGCCGGGGCTGCGAGGCTCAGTGCGCTTCTTCCAGGGCACCGGCGATGTAGCTGCTGGCCAGCATCACGAAGATGTAGGCCTGCAGGAACTGCACCAGCAGCTCGAAGGCGGTGAGGCCGACGGCGACCACGAAGGAGGCCGAGCCGTACAGCGCGCCCAGGGTCGGGCTGAGCAGGTACCAGGAGGCGACGGAGAACATCACGACCAGCAGGTGGCCCGCGAACATGTTCGCGAAGGCTCGGACCGCCAGGGTGAAGGGGCGCACGAAGATGTTCGAGAAGAACTCGATCGGGACCAGGATGAACATGACCCAGCCGGGGATGCCCGACGGCCAGCAGAGGTTCTTCAGACCGCCGACGAAGCCGTGCTTCTTGAAGGTCAGCGTCATGTAGGTGATCCACACGACCGCGGCCAGGCCCGCGGGGAAGGCGATCGACGCCGTCACCGGGAACTGCGCGAACGGGATGATCGACATGATGTTCATCAACCAGACGAAGAAGAACATCGAGACCAGCATCGGAACGTACTTCTCGCCGTTCTTGCCGATCGTCTCCATCACGATGGAGCGCTTGACGAAGTCGTAACCGATCTCGCCGACCAGCTGCAGCTTGCCGGGGACCAGTCGCGGCTTGGCGAAGGCGGCCCAGAAGAACACGACGACCAGCAGCGCGACGATGATCGACAGCAGCATCGGCTTGTTGAAGTCGATGCCGCCGACCGAGAAGATCGGCTTGAACTGGAACTCGTTCAGACCCGGGGCCGGGAAGCCGCAGCCAGCGTCCCCGAAGTGGCAACTGCCTGAGGCGAGGGACGTGAGTTCAGCACTCACCACGGACTCCTTCGTCGTGACGCATGGTTACGGCAACCTCGGTGTGTCGGCGTGGCCTGCGACCACGGAGCGGCACTGGAACTTGATGGGTATCTCGCCGACCCCGCACGACGGCGCGCTGCGCTGCTGCGGGATCATCGAAGACTGCGCGGGTCCGGGGGGCGATCAGTCCGCGATCCGGACAGACCAGGCCTCTTCCCGTACTCCGTTGTTGCGACGGACGATAGCAGCCCGTCAGTGCGGCATAAACACCGCCCCCCTCGTTGGGGGGACAGTCGGGCCTCGTCACTGTTGACGACCCTTGTCGGAGGGCTTGTCACCCTTGCTTTCCGAGGCGTGAGGGTCGACGTAGAACATCTTGGCCTTGAGTGCGCCGCGCACCTGGAAGCCGGTGAAGATCAGCACGCAGCCGATCAGCGTGAACGCGAAGGTCTGCCGGTTGAAGAGGTCGGTGTCCTTGAAGACCGCCAGGACGATGCCGACCAGCAGGATCTGGGTGGTGTACACCAGCAGCGCCGCGGCCATCATGATCTGCGGGTTCGACCTGGTCAGCCGGTCGAGCGCGATCTGGCCGGAGCTGAAGAAGGCCAGGACGAGCAGGGCGCCGAAGAGGGCGCCGAGCAGGCCCTTCCCACCGGCGACGGCGAAGGAGATCGCCATGGCGATGATCCCGGCGACCGCAGTGGGAATCGCGGCGCCTCGGAGGACCCGGGCGTCGGGGGACGGCATGTCGGCAGCTCCGGCGGCATGTCGATGTGGCGGGGGACGGGCACAGATGGTGGCGGGTGACACCGGACCGAGTGGCCGCCGCCGGACCGCCCGCGGTGAGCGGCGGATCCGTCGAAGGAGACCGACCAGGGACGGAAGTCCTCCACCTGTCAGGTCTTTCGGCGCGTTCTCGGTACTCGTGAACGGTATCACAAACTATTTGATGAGAGCTTTACCATGAATGTGTGGCTCCTGTCACACCGATGGCGCAACGAATCCGCCGTACGGGTGAGCCCATTTGACGGATCGTCAACTTCGGTGTCACCGGCGGCCGGTGGCCTTGTGGTGGTCGGCGGACGCGGAGGACCCGTGGCCCGCTTCACCCAGAAGTTGCTTGTCCTTCGCCGACAGTTCGGCCATCGGGGCGGACGACGAGCGCCGCCGGTACCGCGGCGGGACGAAGGACTGCACCGCCCGGGGCGCCCGCGGCCGGAACCGCGGCGTCAGCAGGACCACCAGGCCGACCAGGCAGAGCCCGGCGAGGGTCAGCACCACCGTGCGGCCGGTCTTGGTCACCGAGAAGGCGACCGTGCCGAAGGCGATCAGCGCGGCCCAGAAGTACATGATCAGCACGGCCCGGCTGTGCGAGTGCCCGACCTGGAGCAGCCGGTGGTGCAGGTGGCGCTTGTCGGCGGCGAACGGGGACTGGCCGGCCCAGGTGCGGCGCACCACCGCGAGCAGCAGGTCGGCCAGCGGCAGCGCGATGACCGTCAGCGGCAGCAGCAGCGGGATGTAGATCGGCACCAGGGTGTGCACGGTGGCGGTCTGCGAACCGGTCTCGCTGTTGATCAGGTCCGGGTCGACCCGGCCGGTGATCGAGATCGCGGCGACGGCCAGCATCAGGCCGAGCATCATCGAGCCGGAGTCGCCCATGAAGATCCGCGCGGGGTGCATGTTGTGCGCCAGGAAGCCCAGGCACATGCCGATCAGCAGCACGCTGAACAGCACGGCGGGGGCCGCGTCGGAGATCGTGTAGCCGTACCAGAGCCGGTAGCTGTACAGGAAGAAGGCCATCGCGGCGATGCAGACCATGCCGCCCGCCAGGCCGTCCAGCCCGTCGATGAAGTTCACCGCGTTGACCATGACGACGACCAGGGTGACCGAGATGACCATGCCCTGGGTCGGGCTCACCGCGACCGAACCGACGCCGGGCACCGGGAGGCTGATCACCGTGACGCCCTGCCAGACCATCACGCCGGCGGCGATCATCTGGCCGCCCAGCTTGACCAGGGCGTCCACGCCCCACTTGTCGTCCAGCACCCCCAGCAGGAACATGATCCCGGCGCCGGACAGCAGCGCGCGGATGTCACTGCCCCCGTTGAACACCTTGCTCAGGTTGTCCAGCTGGGAGGCGACCAGGATGCCCGCGCACAGTCCGCCGAACATCGCGATGCCGCCGAGCCGCGGAGTGGGCTCGCGGTGCACGTCGCGGGCGCGGACCGGGGGCATCGCGCCCGCCGCGATGGCGAACTTCCGGACCGGACCGGTCAACAGGTAGGTGACGGCGGCGGTGCAGAACAGCACCAGCAGATACTCACGCACCACTGGCCTCCTGCATCACTGTCGAACGGGGAGGTACCGAAGGTACTCCCCTGCCTTCCCGGGGTTCGAGGTGCGTCGCCACGGCACACACCTTATTGAGTCGGACGCCCGGGACGTGCATCGCGGTTCGCTCTCCCGGGTAGGAGATCCGAATACCTGTGGACCCGCGGGCCTCAGACTCCCCCGGCGAAGGCCGCCGCCAGCTCCCGGACCCGCGCCGCGACCGGCCCCGGGGCCTCCCCGGCGAGCAGCCGGGCGATCAGGGCGGCGATCGCGGTCAGCTCCGCCTCCCCCATCCCCTGGCTGGTCACGGTGCCCGTGCCCAGCCTGATCCCGGAGGTGTCGGCGGCCGGCGCCGGGTCGTACGGCAGTGCGCACTTGCCGAGCAGCAACCCGGCCGCCGCGCAGCGCCGTTCGGCCTCCGCGCCGGTCACGCCGAGCGGGCTGACGTCGGCGGTCACCAGGTGGGTGTCGGTACCGCCCGTCAGAGGGCGCATTCCGGCCTCTGCGAGCCCCCTGGCGAGCGCCTGCGCCCCGGACACCGCCCGCTGGGCGTACGCCCGGTAGGCGGGCGTCCCGGCCTCCGCGAGGGCAACCGCCTTGCCGGCCACCTCGTTCATCGCCGCGCCGCCCTGGCTGAACGGGAACACCGCCCGGTCGATCCGCTCGGCCAGCTCCGCGGTGGACAGCAGCAGACCGCCGCGCGGGCCGCGCAGCAGCTTGTGGGTGGCGGCCACCGTGACGTCCGCGTACGGCACCGGGGAGGGCGCCACACCGGCCGCGACCAGGCCGGTGGTCTGCGCGACGGAGGCGATCAGATAGGCGTCCACCTCGTCGGCGATCTCCCGGAAGGCCGCCCAGTCCGGGTGCCGGGGGTGGGAGATCGAGCCCGCCACGACGGCCTTCGGGCGGTGCCGCCGGGCCAGCTCGCGCACCTGGTCGAGGTCGATCAGGCCGTCGTCCGCGCGCACGCCGTAGCCGGTGAACTCGAACCAGCGGCCGGAGAAGTTGGCCCGCGAGCCGCAGCTGAGGTGGCCGCCGTGCTCCAGCGACATCGCCAGCACCCCGTCACCGGGCCGCAGCAGCGCCGCGTAGGCCGCGAGCATCGCCGAAGTCGCCGAGCGGGGCTGGACGTTGGCGTGCGGCGCGGCGAACAGCGCGCGGGCCCGGTCGATCGCCAGCAGCTCCGCGGCGTCCGCCAGCGCGCAGCCGGTGTGGTGCCGGCGGCCGGGGTAGCCCTCGGCGTACTTGTCGATCAGCGGCCCGGTCAGCGCCGCCAGCACGGCGGGCGAGGTGAGGTTCTCCCCCGCCAGCAGCTGGATCGTTTCGGCGCGCCGCTCGGACTCGGCGGCCAGCAGGTCGGCGATCTGCGGATCCGCCCGGTGCAGCGCCTCGGACGCCCACGGGCGCCCCGTCGTCGTGGTCGGGCCGGTCGCGGCATCGGTGACGGTCATGGCAGGGCTCCCGGGCGCGGCAGGGACGGTGCCCCCAGCGTAGGACCGCCGCCCCCGTACGGCCCGCCGAGAAGGGGCCGTTCGGGCCCGTTGTCCGGCGCTCGGCTCGCTCTGTTTGTCTGGCGCTCGGCTCGCCTCCGGGCCGCTCTCACCCGGTGCCGACGGTCGGCGCTCCAATGTCCCTCTCCCCCAGCCTTCGGCCGGGGGTACCCCCATCTCGGGGCCTCCTCGCTTCTCCCTTTCGGCACCGGCGCGGCCCTTCGGCTCGCTCGCGCGGCTCGCTCGGGCGCGTCAGCGCGGCGCGGGCACGCCCGTCAGCGCGGTGACCACCGGGTCGACCGCGTGGAATATCTCCTCGCCGCAGTTGCGGAACATGCCGATCGGAGCGCCGTACGGGTCGTCCACCTCGTCGGACTCCGGGGTCGCGGCCAGCAGCCAGCCGCGCAGCGCGGCGGCGGCCCGCACCAGGGCGCGGGCCCGCTCGGTGACGTCGGCGCCGCGGCGCGGGTCGGGCAGGGTGCCCGGGTCGATCGTCCGGACCAGCCGGGTGAACTCCTTCATCGTGAAGGTGCGCAGGCCCGCCTCGTGGCCCATCGAGATCACCTGGGCGCGGTGGTCCAGGGTCGCGGTCAGCACCAGGTCGGCCTCGACCACGTGCTCGTCCAGCAGCTCCCGGCCGGTGAAGCCACCGCTGTCGGCGCCGTACTCGTCGAGCACGGTCGCCGCGTGGTCCTCCATCGGCGCCCCCACGTGGCCCCAGGTGCCGGCGCTCTCCACCAGGATCCGCCCGGCCACCCGGGGACTCAGCCGGGTGTCCAGCTCACGCCGGGTGAGCCGCTCGGCTATCGGCGAGCGGCAGATGTTCCCCGTACAGACGAACAGGATCCGGAAGTGGTCCAGCGGCCTGGGACCCACGCTCAGGTACGGCGCTATGCCGGGCCCGTCATGGAGCGAGGCGGTGGGTGTCAACTTCCGGCCTCCAGGTCGGGGACGACCTCCCTCAGCTGCTCGATGCTGATCGCCCCGGCCCGCAGGAGCACGGGCACCTTGCCGGTCACGTCGACGATGGACGAGGCGGTGGCGTGGTCGGCCCTGCCGCCGTCCAGGTAGACCGAGATCGCGTCGCCCAGCTGGGCCTGCGCCTCGTCACAGGTCGCCGGGGACGGGCCGCCGGTCTTGTTGGCGCTGGAGACCGCGAGCGGGCCCGTGCTGTTCAGCAGCTCGATGGCGACCGGGTGCAACGGCATCCGGACCGCGACGGTGCCGCGGGTCTCGCCGAGGTCCCAGCGCAGCGAGGGCTGGTGCTTGGCGACCAGGGTGAGGCCGCCGGGCCAGAACGCGTCGACCAGTTCCCAGGCCTGCTCGGAGAAGTCGGTGACCAGGCCGTGCAGGGTGGTCGGCGAGCCGACCAGGACGGGCGAGGGCATGTTGCGGCCACGGCCCTTGGCGGCCAGCAGCTCGCCGACGGCCTCCGGGGAGAAGGCGTCCGCACCGACCCCGTACAGGGTGTCGGTGGGCAGCACGACGAGTTCGCCGCGGCGGATGGCCGATGCGGCCTCCCGCAGGCCGGTGGCGCGGTCCCCGGCGTCGGCACAGTCGTAGCGGCGGCTCATCGGTGCGGTCCCCTTCCGGAAAGGCTCATGACGTTCACGGCGAGCTTCACAGCGCGGCCCTGCGGGCGGTCGTGCTGTGCTCGATCGTTCACAACCCGACCCTTCGGGCGGTTGTGCTGTGCTCGATCGTTCACAACCCGACCCTTCGGGCGGTTGTGAAGCGCGGTCGGTTGTTCAGGTCGCGGTGGTCGGCGGTGTCCGTCCACCCGCGTTCCTCGTTGAAGATCCACGGCACCTGGCCGCCCTGCTGGTCGGCGTGCTCGATCACCACCGCGCCGCCCGGGCGCAGCAGCCGGGCGGCCACCCGCTCGATGCCGCGGATGGTGTCCAGGCCGTCCTCGCCGGAGAACAGGGACATCTGCGGGTCGTGGTCGCGGGCCTCCGGCGCGACGTACTCCCACTCGGTGAGCGGGATGTACGGCGGGTTGGAGATCACCAGGTCGAAGCGGCCGTCCCAGGAGCGGTCGTCCTCGAAGGCCTTGGTGGCGTCACCGGCGTGCAGGGTGACCCGGGCGCGGTCCGGGCTGGCCTCGATGTTGCGCCGGGTGTACTCCAGCGCCCCCTCGTCCAGCTCGAAGGCGTGCACGGTCGAGCGCGGCAGCTCCTGGGCCAGGGCGAGCGCGATGGCGCCGGAGCCGGAGCACAGGTCGACCACCAGCGGCTCGGCGACGTCCATGTCGCGCACGGCGTCTATGGCCCACTCGACGACCGTCTCGGTCTCCGGCCGGGGCACGAACACCCCGGGGCCGACCGCCAGTTCGAGGTAGCGGAAGAACGCCCGCCCGGTGATGTGCTGCAGCGGCTCGCGGGCCTCGCGGCGCGAGACCGCCTCCCAGTAGCGGGCGTCGAAGTCGGCGTCCTGCACGGTGTGCAGCTGGCTGCGCTTGACGTTGTGGACGTAGGCGGCGAGTTCCTCCGCGTCGAAGCGCGGCGACGGCACGCCGGCCGCGGCCAACCGCTGGGTGGCCTGGGCCACCTCGGCGAGCAGCAGGTTCATCCGTACGACCTCATGTTTCTGCGCTCCGGCTCCGGTCTTGCGTCGGGCCGGGGCGCGCCGGTCTCAGTTCTCTTGGGCCGCGGCGAGCTTGGCCGCCGCGTCCTTGTCGACACAGGACTGGATCACGGCGTTCAGGTCGCCGTCCAGGACCTGGTCCAGGTTGTACGACTTGAACCCCGTGCGGTGGTCCGAGATGCGGTTCTCCGGGTAGTTGTACGTCCGGATCCGCTCGGAGCGGTCCACCGTGCGGACCTGGCTGCGACGCGCGTCCGAGGCCTCCCGCTCGGCCTCCTCCTGCGCGGCGGCCAGCAGCCGCGAACGCAGGATGCGCATCGCCTGCTCCTTGTTCTGCAGCTGGCTCTTCTCGTTCTGGCAGGACGCCACGATACCGGTCGGCAGGTGGGTGATCCGGACCGCCGAGTCGGTGGTGTTGACCGACTGGCCGCCGGGGCCGGAGGAGCGGTAGACGTCGATCCGCAGGTCGTTCGCGACGATCTCGACCTCGACCTCCTCCGCCTCGGGGGTGACCAGCACGCCCGCCGCGGAGGTGTGGATGCGGCCCTGCGACTCGGTGGCGGGGACGCGCTGCACGCGGTGCACGCCGCCCTCGTACTTCAACCGGGCCCAGACGCCCTGGCCGGGCTCGCTGTTGCCCTTGGTCTTCACGGCGACCGAGACGTCCTTGTAGCCGCCGAGGTCGGACTCGTTGGAGTCGATGATCTCGGTCTTCCAGCCGATCCGCTCGGCGTAGCGCAGGTACATCCGGAGCAGGTCGCCGGCGAACAGCGCGGACTCCTCGCCGCCCTCACCCGCCTTGATCTCCAGGATGACGTCCTTGTCGTCGCTCGGGTCGCGCGGGACGAGCAGCAGCCGCAGTTCCTCGGTCAGCTCGTCGCGGCGCGCCTCGGACTCCTTCACCTCGGAGAGGAACTCCGGCTCCTCGGCGGCGAGTTCGCGCGCGGCCTCGATGTCCTCGCCGGCCTGCTTCCACTGCCGGTAGACCCGGGTGATCGGGGTCAGCTCGGCGTACCGCTTGGCCAGCTTGCGGGCGTTGTTCTGGTCCGCGTGGACGGACGGGTCGGCCAGCCTCGTTTCGAGGTCGGCGTGCTCGACGAGGAGCTCTTCGACTGCCTCGAACATGGGGTGGCCTTCTTCCCGGTGACTCGGATCGTGCGGAGGGCGGAACGGGGCGGAGCTGTGCGGTACGCGCTGGGACGCGAACGGCGCCGGCCCCCAGCGCCCCCGACAACGAGTACGGGGGCACCGGGAACCGGCGCCGAGGGAGCGCTAGGCCTTCGCGCTGTGCTGCTTGCCGAAGCGGGCCTCGAAGCGGGCCACGCGGCCGCCGGTGTCGAGGATCTTCTGCTTGCCGGTGTAGAACGGGTGGCACTGCGAGCAGACCTCGGCGCGGATCACGCCACTGGTCTCGGTCGAGCGGGTGGTGAACTCGGCGCCGCAGGTGCAGGTCACGTTGGTGACCACGTACTCCGGGTGAACGTTGGGCTTCAAGGGGTTCTCCTAGTTTTCGGGAGGGCACCGGGTCGGCGACTGGAGTGCCGCACGTGAACCGGGACCGACGGACCAGTCTGCCAGGACCGGCCGCATCTTCCCAAACCGGGGCCCGCCGCGGCTTATTCCGGGGGACATTCCGGACGCTTCGCACCGGCCTCCCGGAGGGTGGCGCAGGCGCGCGGGCCGGCGGCTCAGCGGACGGCGGAGGCCTTCGCGGTGGGCTGCACGGACGACTTCACGGACGGCCCGGCGGCGCCCGCCGCCGGGGCCGTGGGGGCCGCCTGGGCGGGGTTCTCCGGCTGGGCCGAGACGACCGCCTGCGGGAGGGGCTGGTCGGCCTTGAGCGCCGCCCAGACGTTCCCGGCCTGCGGCTGCTGCTCGACCACCCGGTTGGGGTCGCTGGGCGCGGTCACCACCGGCAGGGTGACCATGGACAGCTGGTCCGGCCCGATCCCCTTGAGCTCCTGCACCAGCCCGACCAGGGAGTTCACCGAACCGAGCGCGGAGTCGGTGGTGACGCTCTTGGTCATGGTGTCGCCGATCGACCACAGCTTGACCGGGTTGGAGAACAGTCCGATCCCGCCGGCCTGCTGGAGCAGCGACTTGACCATCTGCTTCTGCAGCTCGATCCGGCCGAGGTCGCTGCCGTCGCCGACGCCGTGCCGGGTGCGCACGAAGGCCAGCGCCTGCTGCCCGTCCAGGTGGTGCTCGCCGGCCGGCAGGTCGAGCCCGCTGTCCTTGTCGTGGATGGCCACCGTGGTGGTCACGGTGGCCCCGCCTATCGCGTCCACGACCCGGGCGAAGCCGGCGAAGTCCACCTGGAGGTAGTGGTCCATCCGCAGCCCGGTGAGCTGCTCGGTGGTCTTGACGGCGCAGGTCGCGCCGCCCGCCTCGAAGGCGCTGTTGTACATCGCGCGCTTGGCCGCCGGGACGGCCTTGCCGGCGCCGTCGGTGCACTGCGGGCGGTCGACCAGGGTGTCGCGCGGGATCGAGACGATCGAGGCCCTGGAGTGGTCCTGGTAGACGTGGACCACCATCGCGGTGTCGGACCGGGCGGAGTCGCCGGTGTCCCCGCCGGCCAGGTCGCCGTTCTCGCCGACCCGCGAGTCGGAGCCCAGCACCAGGATGTTGAAGGAGCCGTCGGTGGCGGCCGGGGGCCGCGCCTCGCCGAGGCGGGAGTCGATGTCGACGCTCTTGATGTTGCCGTTGAGCTTCAGGTACGCGTACGCCCCCGCGCCGCCGCCGGCGACGACGAGCGCGGCGACCGCGCAGGCGGACCACCGCAGGACCTTGCGGCGGCGACTCGGGACCCTCTTGTGCTCGGCCATACGGTCCAGAGTAAATCGGACAAGAAGATCAAATAGTCCCAAGCTGTCCCAACTCTGGAACAAAGCGGCCCTGAACGCACGGAACCCCGGACCGCTCGCGCGATCCGGGGTTCCGTGCTGCAGCGGAGTCCGCCTACGGTCAGTCGCCCGAACCGGGGGTGGTCTTGGCGATCTGCATCAGGAACTCGGCGTTGCTCTTGGTCTGCTTCATCTTGTCCAGGAGCAGCTCGATCGCCTGCTGCGAGTCGAGCGCGTGCAGCACCCGGCGCAGCTTCCAGACGATGGCCAGCTCCTCGCTGCCGAGCAGGATCTCCTCCTTGCGGGTGCTGGAGGCGTCCACGTCGACGGCCGGGAAGATGCGCTTGTCCGAGAGCTTCCGGTCGAGCTTGAGCTCCATGTTGCCGGTGCCCTTGAACTCCTCGAAGATCACCTCGTCCATCCGCGAACCGGTCTCGACCAGCGCGGTGGCCAGGATGGTCAGCGAGCCGCCGTTCTCGATGTTGCGCGCGGCACCGAAGAACTTCTTCGGCGGGTACAGCGCGGTCGAGTCGACACCACCGGACAGGATGCGGCCGGAGGCCGGCGCCGCCAGGTTGTAGGCGCGGCCCAGGCGGGTGATCGAGTCCAGCAGGATGACCACGTCGTGGCCCAGCTCGACCAGGCGCTTGGCGCGCTCGATGGCCAGCTCGGCGACGGTGGTGTGGTCCTCGGCCGGGCGGTCGAAGGTCGAGGAGATGACCTCGCCCTTGACCGACCGCTGCATGTCGGTGACCTCTTCCGGACGCTCGTCGACCAGGACGACCATCAGGTGGCACTCGGGGTTGTTGTGGGTGATCGCGTTGGCGACCGCCTGGAGCACCATGGTCTTGCCGGTCTTCGGCGGCGCGACGATCAGACCGCGCTGGCCCTTGCCGATCGGCGACACCAGGTCGATGATCCGGGTGGTCAGCACGCCCGGGTCGGTCTCCAGGCGCAGCCGCTCCTGCGGGTACAGCGGGGTGAGCTTGTTGAACTCGGGGCGGCCGCGGCCGGTCTCCGGGTCCATGCCGTTGACGGAGTCCAGCCGCACCATGGCGTTGAACTTCTCGCGGCGCTCGCCCTCGCGCGGCTGGCGCACGGCACCGGTGATGGCGTCACCCTTGCGCAGGCCGTTCTTGCGGACCTGGGCGAGCGAGACGTAGACGTCGTTCTGGCCCGGCAGGTAGCCGGAGGTGCGCACGAAGGCGTAGTTGTCGAGGATGTCGAGGATGCCCGCGACCGGGATCAGGACGTCGTCGTCGCCGATCTGCGTGTCGACCGCCGGACCGGCCTCGAAGCCGTCACGGCCGCGACGGCCCCGACGGTCGCGGTAACGGCCCCGACGGCCGCGACGGCCGTCGCCGAACTCGTCGTCGTCGTAGCCGCCCTGCTGGACCTGCGGCTGCTGGGCCTGCTGGCCCTGGCCGCCCTCGCGGCGCTGCTGGCCGTCGCCCTGGGCCTGCTGCTGGCCCTGCTGGCCCTGGCGGTCGGTGCGCTCGCGGCGGTTGCGGCGGTCGCGACGCGACTCGCGGCCGTCGGCGTCCTGCCCGGCCTGGGCCTCGCCGGCGTCCTGACGCTCGGTGCGCTCGGTGCGCTCCGTACGCTCGGTGCGCTCGCCGCCGTCCCGGCGGTCACGGCGCTCGCGGCGGTCGCGACGGGTCTCGCGACCCTCCTCGCGGCCCTCGAAGGCGCGGGTCTCGGCCGGACGGTCGGCCTGCTTGGGCTCGGCCACGGCGACGGTGGCGGCCTCGGCGACGGCCTCCGCGGCCGCGACGGGCGCGGTCGGGGCGCCGGCGGCCGAGGTGGCGCGGCGGCGGGTGCGCTCGGCACGGGCCGGCGCGGCGGTCTCGGCGGCGGCCTGGACCGGGATCTCGATCTGGGCCTGCGGCTCGGCGGCCGGGGCCGCGGCAGCGGCTGCGGCGGCCTTGGTGCGGCGGGCCGGCTTCTCGGCCGGGGCCTCGGCGTCCGCCTTGGCGGCGGTGCGCTTGGCGGCCGGGGCGCCACCGGCGGCGAGCAGCGGGTCCCCGCCGCTCTTCTCCTTGATGGTCTCGATCAGCTGGCTCTTGCGCATGCGTCCGGTACCGGTGATGCCCAGGTCCGCGGCGAGCTTCTGCAGCTCGGCGAGGACCATGCCGTCCAGGCCAGCGGCGGCACTGCGGCGGCGGCGAGCCGGGGCAGCGGGGGCGGCGGTCGCGTCCGACGCTTCGGCGTCCGGGCGCGCGCCCATCAGATCGGTGGAGTCGCTCACTAAGGGTCCTTCCCTGGAGCGGACGTCGGCCTGTCTGGCTCGGCGACCGGTTGTGCTGTCCTGACCAACGCTCGACTGCGTCGGTCCGAGGCGGTGATCCCTCGAATGGCGGGAGCCCGTCGAGGGAGAGCTGCGAGGTGCGGTGCGTGAAGCACGGTGGTGCTGAGGTGGCGCGTGGGCCGGTCGTGTGTCGACCTCCCCAGAGGGCGTTGCGCCCACGCTGCCTGCGAATCCCGGGCCCCCGTCGCGTGACGGTGGCCCGCGCTCCGCCCGTCCTGGCCCCTAGTGGGAGGCCGCGGGTGGGAGTCAGGTGCCGTCACGGCTTCGGGATGCGACCGCTTGTCGCGCAGGCAGGCTGCGTACGCGCTGCGGTGGGCTCCCGGAGAATCGTCGCCCCGGACCTCGCGGCGGTTCCACGGCAGTGGAACGCTGGGATCGGGACGCGGCGCACCTAGCCCCGGAGGGCACCTGGTGCAGCAATGAGGTTAACACTACCGACCCCCTCAGACATTCCCCGACCTCGAGCTTGCCAATCGTGTCCGGACGGCCCGGCTCTGCACCGGGCCGAACCGGCAGCTCAGACGCCCAGTGGGAGCACGGTGGCCCCGGTGCGGTCGACGTCGAGCCGGTGCGCGGCGAACGCCGGGTCGCCGCCGTGGCCGTGGTGCCCGGCGAAGGAGAGCACCTTGTCGACGCCCGCCTCGTCGGTGAGCGCCAGCACGGTCGGGCCGGCCCCGGAGATGACCGCGGGGACGCCCTCCGCGCGCAGCGCGCCGACCAGCGCGGCGCTGTCCGGCATGGCGGAGGAGCGGTAGTCCTGGTGCAGCCGGTCCTCGGTGGCGGCGAGGAGCAGTTCGGGGCGCCTGGTCAGGGCCTCCACCAGCAGGCCGGAGCGGCCCGCGTTGACGGCGGCGTCGGCCAGCGGGACGGTCTTGGGCAGCAGGCCGCGGGCGGTCTCGGTGAGCACCTCGCCGGCCGGCACGAACACCACCGGGACGACCTGCGCGGAGGGCTCCAGGGCGACCGCCTTGGCCGACTCCTCGTCGGTCCAGGCGATGGTGAAGTTGCCGCGCAGGCAGGCCGCGACGTTGTCCGGGTGGCCCTCCAGCTCGGAGGCGAGGGCCAGCAGCGCGTCGTCGTCCAGCGCGGACGGGCCGCCGATGGTGACGGCGCGGGCGGCCACGATCCCGGCGCAGATGGCGGCCGAGGAGGAGCCCAGGCCACGGCCGTGCGGTATCCGGTTGGCACAGACCACTTCGAGGCCGCGCGGCTGGCCGCCGAGCCGGTCGAAGGCGGCCCGCATCGAGCGGACCAGCAGGTGGCGCTCGTCCCGCGGCAGCGTCTGCGCGCCCTCGCCGGCGATGTCGACGGAGAGGCCGGAGTCGGAGACCCGGACGACGACGTCGTCGTACAGGCCCAGCGCGAGCCCGAAGGCATCGAAGCCCGGGCCGAGGTTGGCGCTGGTCGCGGGAACCCGGACCCGGACGGCGGCGGCACGGAACGCAGGACCGGCCATGCGGTGGACTCTCCTGGGGAAATCGGGCGGCGCGGAGCGCGTCGTCGGTGCGAGGTGGGGAAAGGGCCGCGGCCTCTCGGGCCTGGCGGTCGCTGTCGTCGGCGCGGCCCGTACCAGGACGGGCCCGGGGCATGTGCCACACGGCCGGTCCCAGAGTATCGAAGAGAGGTTCCCCAGTGGTACACCCCGTGGGCCTTCGATCTGGTGTGTTGCCGGTTCTGGCCGGAATGCGCACCCCCCGCGGTCAGGGAGTGGGGTGGAATCGGATCGGAATGCGCAGCGGAATTGACACAAAAGTGTCACCGGAGAACTGTGACGGGCCGACCCCCGAAAGGGTCGGCCCGTCGAACTGTCAGGCCCCGCCGTCAGTCCAGCAGTCCGAGCCGCTGGGCCGCGGCCTCCGGGTCGACCGGGACGACCTGCGGCTGCGGCGCGCCGGCCACCGCCCAGTCCGGGTCCTTGAGGCCGTTGCCGGTCACCGTGCAGACGATCCGCTGGCCCGGGTCGACCAGGCCGGCCTCCGCCTTGGCCAGCAGGCCGGCCACCGAGGCGGCCGAGGCGGGCTCCACGAAGACGCCCTCCTGCGCGGCCAACAGCCGGTAGGCGGCGAGGATCTGACGATCCGTCACCTTGTCGATGAGGCCGCCGGACTCGTCCCGCGCGGCGAGCGCGAAGTCCCAGGAGGCCGGGTTGCCGATCCGGATCGCGGTGGCGATGGTCTGCGGCTTGAGGACGGGCGCGCCGTCCACGATCGGGGCCGAGCCGGCGGCCTGGAAGCCCCACATCCGCGGGGTGCGGGCGGCCATCCCGTCGGCGGCGTACTCCCGGTAGCCCTTCCAGTAGGCGGTGATGTTGCCCGCGTTGCCGACCGGCAGGACGTGGATGTCCGGGGCGTCGCCGAGCATGTCGACGATCTCGAAGGCCGCCGTCTTCTGGCCCTCGATCCGCACCGGGTTCACCGAGTTGACCAGCGCCACCGGGTACTTCTCGGACAGTTCACGGGCGAGCGTCAGGCAGTCGTCGAAGTTCCCGTCGACCTGGAGGATCTTGGCGCCGTGCACCAGCGCCTGGCCCATCTTGCCCAGGGCGATCTTGCCCTGCGGGACGAGCACGGCGGAGACCATCCCGGCCCGCACCGCGTAGGCGGCGGCGGAGGCCGAGGTGTTGCCGGTGGAGGCGCAGATGACGGCCTGGGCGCCCTCCTCCTTGGCCTTGGAGATGGCCATCGTCATCCCGCGGTCCTTGAAGGAACCGGTCGGGTTGGCGCCCTCGACCTTGAGGTAGACCTCGCAGCCGGTGCGCTCGGAGAGCACCTGGGCCGGTACCAGGGGCGTGCCGCCCTCCAGCAGGGTGACCACCGGGGTGGCCGCGGTGACCGGCAGGCGGTCCCGGTACTCCTCGATCAGGCCGCGCCACTGGTGGGTGTGCGCGCCTCGGACGACGTTCTCGGCAACGGCGTTCATGGCTGGTTCCTTATTCCCCTTCGACCCGCATGATGCTGGCCACGTCCCGCACGCTGTCCAGCGCGCGGAGCTTGTCGACCGTCGCCGACAGCGCGGCGTCGGTGGCACGGTGGGTGACCACGACGAGCGAGGCGTCGCCGTCGCGGCCCTGCTGGCGCACGGTGTCGATGGAGACGCCGTGCTCGGCGAAGACGGACGCGACCTGGGCGAGCACGCCCGCCCGGTCGTCCACGTCCAGGCTGACGTGGTAGCGGGTGACCACCTCGTCCATCGGCTTGGCGGGCAGCTGCGTGTACACGGAGTCACCGGGACCGGTGGACCCGGCCAGCTTGTTGCGGCAGACCGCGACCAGGTCGCCGAGCACCGCGGAGGCGGTCGGCGAGCCGCCCGCGCCCGGGCCGTAGAACATCAGCCGGCCGGCCGCCTCGGCCTCGACGAACACCGCGTTGTACGCCTCGCGGACGGACGCCAGCGGGTGCGAGAGCGGGATCATCGCCGGGTGGACCCGCGCGGTGACGGACGCGCCGTCGGCGGCCCGCTCGCAGATCGCCAGCAGCTTGACCACGCAGCCCATCGCCTTGGCGGAGGCGATGTCGGCGGCGGTCACCTCGGTGATGCCCTCGCGGTAGACGTCCGCCGCGGTGACCTCGGTGTGGAACGCGATCCCGGCCAGGATGGCGGCCTTGGCGGCGGCGTCGAAGCCCTCGACGTCGGCCGTCGGGTCCGCCTCGGCGTAGCCGAGCGCGGTGGCCTCCTCCAGCGCCTCCGAGTAGCCGGCGCCGGTGGTGTCCATCTTGTCGAGGATGAAGTTGGTGGTGCCGTTGACGATGCCCAGCACCCGGTTGACCTTGTCCCCCGCGAGGGACTCGCGCAGCGGGCGCAGCAGCGGGATCGCGCCCGCCACCGCGGCCTCGTAGTACAGGTCCACGCCGGCCGCGGCGGCCGCCGCGTGCAGCTCGGTGCCGTCCTTGGCGAGCAGCGCCTTGTTGGCGCTGACCACCGAGGCGCCCTTCGCGAAGGCGGACAGGATCAGCGATTTGGACGGCTCGATGCCGCCCACCACCTCGACCACGACGTCGATGTCGCCGCGGCCCACCAGGGCCTCGGCGTCGGTGGTGATCAGGTGCTCGGGCACCCCGGGGCGCACCCGGCCGGCCCGGCGGACCGCGATCCCGGCGAGCTCGACCGGGGCACCGATGCGAGCGGCGAGGTCGTCGGCCGTCGTCGTCATGATGCGCGCCACCTCGGAGCCCACCACACCACAACCCAGCAACGCCACCTTCAGCGGGCGCGTACGCATCATCCGACTCCGCTCTGCATTCTTCGTGCTTCGGTATTTCCGGCGGTTTTCAGGGGCCGCCGGTCACTTCGGTCCGTACCAGTCTCGGGGACTTTCCGCACGGATCTACGGTCGTTCCATGATCTGAGACGAGAATTTCGTCATCCGATATCCAGGCGCAGGAGATCCTCCTCCGTCTCGCGCCGGACGATCACCCGGGCCGCGCCGTCCTTGACGGCGAGCACCGGAGGCCTGAGGGCGTGGTTGTAGTTGCTCGCCATCGAGCGGCAGTAGGCGCCGGTGGCGGGCACCGCGATCAGGTCGCCCGCGGCCAGGTCGGACGGCAGGAAGGCGTCCCGGACGACGATGTCGCCGGACTCGCAGTGCTTTCCGACCACCCGCACCAGCATCGGCTCGGCGTCGCTGGTGCGCGACACCAGCGCCACCGAGTACTCGGCGTCGTACAGCGCGGTGCGGATGTTGTCGGACATCCCGCCGTCCACGCTGACGTAGGTGCGCAGGCCCTCCAGCGGCTTGACCGTGCCGACCTCGTACAGCGTGAACGCCGTCGGGCCGACGATCGCCCGGCCCGGCTCCACGCTCAGCCGGGGGGCGTTCAGGTCGGCGGCGGCGCACTCCCGGCGGACGATCTCGGCCAGCGCGGCGGCGATCTCGGCCGGCTCGCGCGGGTCGTCCTCGCTGGTGTAGGCGATGCCCAGGCCGCCGCCCAGGTCGATCTCGGGCAGCTCGACGCCGTGCTCGTCGCGGATCCCGGCCAGCAGGCCGACCACCCGGCGGGCGGCGACCTCGAAGCCCGCCATATCGAAGATCTGCGAGCCGATGTGCGAGTGGATGCCGCGCAGCTCCAGGCTGTCGTGGCCGAGCACCCGGCGCACCGCCTCGGCGGCCGCTCCCCCGGTGAGGGACAGGCCGAACTTCTGGTCCTCGTGTGCCGTGGCGATGAACTCGTGGGTGTGCGCCTCGACGCCGACGGTGATCCGGATCAGCACCTGCTGGCGCACGCCCTGGCGGGCGGCGATCGCGGCCAGCCGCTCGATCTCCTCGTAGGAGTCGACCACGATGTGCCCGACGCCGGTCTTCACGGCGTGCTCCAGCTCGTCCACCGACTTGTTGTTGCCGTGCAGCGCGATCCGCTCCGCCGGCATCCCGGCGGCCAGCGCCACCGCCAACTCCCCGGCGCTGCACACGTCGAGGTTGAGGCCCTCCTCGTGCAGCCAGCGCACGACCGCCTTGGAGAGGAAGGCCTTGCCGGCGTAGTAGACGTCCGCGTCGGCGCCGAAGGCGTCCCGCCAGGCGCGGGCCCGGCTGCGGAAGTCCTCCTCGTCCAGCACGTAGGCCGGGGTGCCGAACTCGGCCGCCAGCCGCTTGACGTCGATCCCGCCGACGGTGGCCACGCCCTCGGCGTCGCGGGCGACGGTGCGCGACCAGACCTTGGGGTCGAGCGCGTTCAGATCGGCCGGCGGGGCCTGGTAGTGGCCCTCGGGCAGGACATCGCCGTGACGGGGGCCTGCGGGGTGTGCGGAGCGACTCATGTCCAAAGTCCTTCGAGACCTATGGCGAGGGGCGGCGACGGTCCTCGTTGACCGTCAGCCGCCCCCGCTGTGCGCTTGGGGGTGGTGCTTACATCCGCTCGGGCGCCGTCACGCCCAGGAGCGTGAGGCCGTTGGCGAGCACGGTGCGCGTCGCCTCGACCAGCCAGAGGCGGGCCCGGTGCGTGTCGTTGAGCTCCTCGTCGCCCTTGGGCAGGAACATGCAGTTCTCGTACAGGCGGTGGTACTTGCCCGCGAGCTTCTCCAGGTAGACGGCGACGCGGTGCGGCTCGCGCAGCTCGCCGGCCGTGGCCAGCACGCGCGGGAACTCGGCGAGGTGGCCGAGCACGTCGGACTCCCACTCGGTGGCGAGCAGCTCGGGTTTGAACTGCTCGGCCGTGCCCTTGTCCACGCCCAGCTCGGCCGCCTTGCGGGCGACACCGCACATCCGGGTGTGGGCGTACTGGACGTAGTAGACCGGGTTCTCGTTGGTCTGGCTGGTCAGGATGTTGATGTCGAGCGTGATCGTCGAGTCCGTGGAGGAGCGCGCCAGGGTGTAGCGGGCGGCGTCGACGCCGATCCAGTCGACCACGTCGTCGATCGTGATGATGTTGCCGGCCCGCTTGGACATGCGGACCTCTTCGCCGTCGCGAAGCATCTTCACGAACTGGCCGATCTTCACCTCGATGTTGTGGTTCATGTCGTCGCCCGCGCAGGCCGCGATGGCCTTGAGGCGGTTGACGTAGCCGTGGTGGTCGGCGCCCAGCATGTAGAGCGCGACCTCGGCGCCGCGGTCCCGCTTGGACAGGTAGTACGCGGCGTCGGCGGCGAAGTAGGTCTTGTCGCCGTCGGCCTTGATCAGGACGCGGTCCTTGTCGTCACCGAAGTCGGTGGTGCGCAGGAAGACCGCGCCGTCCTGGTCGAAGACGTGGCCCTGCTCGCGCAGCCGCTCGATGGCCTTCTCGACGGCGCCCGAGTCGTGCAGCGTCTTCTCCGAGAACCACACGTCGAAGTGGGTGCCGAACTCGTCCATCGAGCGCTTGATCTCGGCGACCATGAGCTTGAGGCCCTCGGTGCGGAAGACCTCCAGCTGCTCGGCCTCGGGCAGGTCGAGCACGCCCGGGACCGCCTCGGTGAGCGCCTTGGCGATGTCGACGATGTACTCGCCGACGTAGCCGCCCTCGGGCACCTCGCGGCCGTTCGCGGCGGCCTGGAGCGAGGCGGCGAACTTGCTGATCTGCACGCCGGCGTCGTTGAGGTAGTACTCGGTGGTGACGTCGGCGCCGGAGGCCCGCAGCACGCGCGCCAGCGAGTCGCCGACGGCGGCCCAGCGGACGCCGCCGATGTGGATCGGGCCGGTCGGGTTGGCGGAGACGAACTCCAGGTTGATCTTGAGGCCCTTGAGGGCCTCGTTGCGGCCGTAGGCCTCGCCCGCCTCGACGACGGTGCGGGCGAGCGCACCGGCGGTGGCGGTGTCCAGGGTGATGTTCAGGAAGCCCGGACCGGCGATGTCGACCTTGGCGACGCCGGTGATCCCTCGCAGGCGCTCGGCCAGGGCCTCGGCAACGGCTCGCGGCGGCTTGCCGGCCGCCTTGGCGAGCTGGAGGGCCACGTTCGTCGCGTAGTCGCCGTGGTCCCGGTTCTTGGGCCGCTCGACCGTCACGTGCTCGGGCACGGCGACGGCCAGCTCGCCCGCCTCGACGGCGGAGCTCACTGCGGCCTGGATTGCCTGGGAAAGGTCTGCGGGGGTCACGACGCCAAGCGTAGGCGAGACGGGGTACCCGCCCGCCACCCGGTTTGCCGGTTGAGACGCCGCGGGACGGCGCCCCCTGGGGTGTCAGCCGCGATCCGCACGCCCTGTTCGCTCAGGGCGAAACCCGGCGGGCCGTTCCGCGGCCGGCATCAGGCGCCGGACCAGGGCCACCAGGTCGGCGGGGTCGAAGGGCTTGCCGAGGTAGCCGTCCACCCCGACCGCCTCCCCCAGATCGAGGTCCGCCGGGGTGCAGGCGCTCACGATCGCGATCGGCAGCCCGCTGGTGTCCGGGGTCGCGCGCAGCCGGGCCGCCGTCCGCAGGCCGTCCAGCCGAGGCATCACCACGTCCAGCGTCACCACATCGGGCTTCACCCGGCGGACGACCTCCAGGCACTCGGCGCCGTCGGCGGCGGTCACCACCTCGAAGCCCTCGAGCTCCAGGTTGACCCTGATCAGCTGGCGGATCACCTCGCTGTCGTCCACCACGAGGACCCGCCCGGACACGACCGACACCTCACCGAGGGTATCGGCGGCCCCGCCGCCCCGTCCGGCCTTTGGACACTTCCGCCCGCCGGGCGGCCGCCCGGCGCCCCGACGATCTTTCCGGAAACCCGTGCACGGACCCTGCTGGAAGCCTGGTAGTGTTCATCCCGTCGGAACGCGCGAGTGACCGACAGGCCAACCGGCCCCCGTAGCTCAGGGGATAGAGCACCGCCCTCCGGAGGCGGGTGCGTAGGTTCGAATCCTACCGGGGGCACTTCGCAGGAAGTGCAATCGAGGCCCAGATCAGTGGAGTTGATCCACGGATCTGGGCCTTCGTCATGTCCGGGCGCGGACGCCCGGGACGGGGTGCCGACGGGCCCGGGCCCCGGGGGGAGGGGCCCGGACCCGTCGGGTCAGGGGGCGCTGCCCTCGACCTGGGTGTACAGGGTCGCGATGGTGTGGTCGAAGTAGGCGCTGTACGAGGTGTCGTCGCTGTCGCCGCCCTGCTGGTAGCCGCCGATCGCGCCGACCACGTCCCCGGTCGCGGTGTTGATCCAGGGGCCGCCGCTGGTGCCGGACGGGTACGCCGGGCAGTCGATCACCCGCTGGTAGGCGCTCTGCTGGGCGGTGGTGTTGGTGCAGAGGCTGGGCGTCTCGGCGCCGGCCGGGTAGCCGTAGAGGCGGACGGTCGCGCCGAAGGACTCGTCGGTGCCGAGCTTGTTGCCGCCGACCACGTCCTCGACGTTGCGGCCGTTGCTGGGGGCGGTCTCCAGGATCGCGAAGTCCTCGTCCACGTCGCCGTTCTGGGACCAGCCGCTCGCCGTGTGGACCGCCGTCACCTGCCAGGTGCCGTACGGCGCGGAGCCGTCCCGGTAGCCGGGGGCGAAGGTCACCCCGCCGGGGCTGCTGACGCAGTGCGCGGCGGTCAGCAGCAGGTTGCCGGTGGCGCTGTGCAGCACGCTGGCGGTGCAGAAGTGGTTGCCGGGCCCGACCGGGCCGCTGAACAGCGCGCCGACGGTGGAGGACTCCCGGTCGTCGGCGGGGGCGGCGGCGGTCCTGCCGAGCGCGGCGCTGCGCACGTCGGGTGCGGCGGACGTGGTCGGGGCGGGGGCCGTCGGGGTGTCCGTGGCGGTCGGCGTCCCGGTGGGCGTCGGGGTGTCCGTCGGGGTCGGGGTCGCGCTCGGGGTGGTGTCCGCGGCCGGGCCGGGCGAGGCCGGCGCCGCGGTGGCGGTGGCCGGCTCCGGGACGACGGCCCGGGTGCTGCGGGCCACCTTCCCGGCGGCCGTCGCGTCGGACAGGCTGAACCCGTGCGTCCCGGCCAGCACGGCGGCCACCACGAGGGCCGCCAGCGCGGTGAACAGCGAGGGGGCGAGCAGACGGTGACGGCGCGACCTCTCGCGGCTGTGCTGGCCCATTCCTGACTCCCCTGCCCTGGTCGGTGGCGCCTCGTTCGGTCAATGACTATGGCGCCCCAGCCTGGAAGCCTCGTTACCGTCGGCTTGGAGCTCGATGAGAAAAGCGCCCACCGGAGCAGGAGCGTAACCGGAACGGGCCCTGCGATGAAGGCGGTGGACGTCGAAGACCGTGGACGTCGAAGGGCGGTGGACCTCGCGGCACGGCGGCGGGCGCGCCCGCCCCGCCCCCGGGGCGGGGGCGGCCCGTCTCATTGCTATCACCACACTGGGGGGGGGCCCGCCCCGCCCGCGGGCCCCCCCCCGCCCCCCCGGGGGTGGGGGGGGGCGGGGGGGCCGCGGGGGTTGCGGTGCGCCGCCGCGGTCAGTCGGCCGGCGGCCGGTCGGACCCCGCCTCCGCGCGGACCTCCGCCGCCGGCTTCACGTTGGCCTTCACGTCGGCCATCGCCGCGGCGCGCGGGCTCGGCCGGCCGTCCACGGCAGCCGGTGCGGCGGCCGCCGCCTCCACGCCGCCCGGGACGGCGGTCGCCTCGGCGGGCGCCGGCCGGTGGTCGATCATCAGGAAGGCGACCAGGGCGGCCAGCAGCAGCACGCCCATCGCGACCCAGGTCGCGACCACGTAGCCGTGCACCGCACCCTGGGCCCGCACCAGCGGATCGCTCGTGATCCGGGTGGCCAGGTACGTCGCGGTGGCGCTGGCGGCGATCGTGTTCAGCAGCGCCGTGCCGAGCGAACCGCCCACCTGCTGGGCCGAGTTGATGGTGGCCGAGGCCGCACCGGCCTCGTGCGGGGCGACCCCGAGGGTGGCCAGGCTCATCGCCGGCATGAACACCAGGCCCATGCCGAAGCCGATCAGCAGCACCGAGGGCAGCACCATGGCGGCCCACGGGCTGTCCACCTTCATCTGGGTCAGCCAGGCCATGCCGCCCGCGGCCAGCAGCAGCCCGGGGGTGATCAGGTTCCGGGACGGCACCCGGGTCATCAGCCGGGCCGCGACGCCGGTCGAGCTCAGGATGATGGCCGCCGTCATGGGCAGGAAGGAGACGCCCGAGACCACCGGCGAGAAGTGCTTGATGGCCTGCATGTAGTAGGTCAGGAACAGGAACAGGCCGAACATGCCGACCATGGCCAGGCCCACCGAGAGGGCGCCGCCGCCGCGGTTGCGCTCGGCCACGATGTGGATCGGCAGCAGCGGGTGCGCGGAGCGCTTCTCGACCAGGACGAACACCCCGAGCAGCGCCACGCCCAGCAGCAGCGAGCCGATCACCAGACCGTCGCTCCAGCCCCGGGTGACGGCCTCGGAGGTGCCGAACACGATGGCCAGCAGGCCGCCGCAGCCGAGCAGCGCCCCGGGCAGGTCCAGCTTGATCCGGCGGCCCTTCTCGACGTGGTCGCGGTGGAGCACCCGGAAGGCCGCGAAGGCGGTCACCACGGCGATCGGGGTGTTCACGAACAGGCACCAGCGCCAGTCCAGGTACTCGGTGAGCAGCCCGCCGGCGATGAAGCCGATCGCGGCGCCGCCACCGGCGATCGCGCCGAAGATGCCGAAGGCCGTACTGCGTTCCTTCGGATCGGAGAAGGTGGTGGAGAGCAGGCCCAGCGCGGACGGGGCGAGCAGGGCGCCGAACGCGCCCTGGAGGGCGCGGGCGCCGAACAGCATGGCCGGGTCGACCGCCGCGCCGCCGAGGGCGGAGGCGAGGGCGAAGCCCAGCAGGCCGACGATGAACACGCGCTTGCGGCCGAAGAGGTCGCCCAGCCGGCCGCCGAGCAGCAGCAGGCCGCCGAAGGCGAGGGTGTAGGCGGTGATCACCCATTGCCGGTTCGCGTCGGTGATGCCCAGGTCCCGTTGGGCCGACGGCAGCGCGATGTTCACGATGGTGATGTCGAGGACGATCATGAGCTGGGCGATGGCGATGACCGTCAGCGCCCACCAGCGGCGACTGTCGGCGGTCCCATGACCGATGGCGGCGGGTTGAGCAGACACTGGTCGAGCCTTCCGGAGGGGGTACGGAGAGGTCACGCAGTCGCCTTCCAGCCAAACGCCGACCTCGGCGAATGGCAAGGAAAAACCTCACCAAATCGACCTTTGTCGGACAAAAGGACCAGGACCCCGGGGGGCCGCCCCCCCGCCCCGCCGGCGGGCCCACCCCCACGCCCCCGCCCCGCCCGCCCCGGCCCCCCCCCCCCGCCTCCGGCGCCCGCCCACTGCCCCAGCCACGCCG